>JBQCEI010000616.1:0-2306 GCA_051960375.1 Aureliella sp.
GAGGATCTCGAGAAGCACATTTGCGTGGGCTACAAGGACATCACCTTCGACGAGTTCTGGGTGCGCGGCCACATGCCCAATATGCCGCTGATGCCAGGCGTGATGATGCTCGAAGCGGCCGCTCAGATGTGTTCGTACTTCTCGCAAAAGTACGATCTGCTCGGCGCCGCCATGGTCGGCTTCGGCGGGCTGGAGGACGTGCGGTTTCGCGACCCGGTCATTCCTGGCGACCGCTTGGTGCTGGCCTGCGAGATGACCAAGCTTCGCCGCGGACGGATCGTGTTTACCAAGTTCCAGGGGTTTGTGCGCAACTCCATGGTGGTCGAGGGTATTCTCAAGGGAATTCCAATCCCGGTGGAAGTACTCAGCTCGCAATTGGCCAAGGCCAAAGAATCGCCCACCGGCAGCTAGACGGATCGCTCTTAGACGGATCGCCCGCTTCGGTTCAACGTCTCTTTTTCACGTGAGGATGATTATGCTGCTTCGCGCGTTCATGCTCTTTTCGGCGCCTGCTCTGGTTGGCACCGCGTGCGCATTCGGACATCCCGGACACGCCGTCGAAGTCGTCGACCCGCAAACGCTCAGCCACTACGCGCTGCATCCGGATCATCTCATCGGCTGGATCGTTGCCTCGGCCGCGGTCGCCAGCGTTTGGCTGATGGCGCGAGCCGCCCGGCGCCGCCCCGCTCCGGCCTACGCCCGCGCCCGCAAGGTGCGTTAAACGCGACGGCTTGTCCCGCTCCTGTGTGCCCCTGGCCTTATCCAGTGTCTTCGCTCTCGAAGTTAAAGGCCCACATCCGCCGCGATCCGTTCTAATGCGGCTGATCCTTTGCGCAAGCGACGGTGCTTTAGGTACTACTTGACTTTGGCAGACCGGTCCGTTCATCGAGCTTCACACTTCGATGGTGAAGACACTGGCTAAGGCCAGTGGCACACAAAGTCACTCGATGCCGAAAAGAGCCACATCTTTCCGCGTCTCCGCGGTAAAAACGGAGCAGCGGCCGATCTCCCGTTGAACTCCCCGATTGCTCGTTGGACTTACGGCCCTCGGCACAGAACTGGTATGATAGGAGGTCAAACCAGCAGATAGGGAGTTAGGTGCCGGTGGTTAGAAAATCAATCATTCAAGCTTCCCATGGAGCAGCCAGCGGAGCGGACGGTGCTGCGGCTCTGCCTCAGAGCAGGGAGGAGTTGCCGGTGGTGAAGCAGTCGATCACGCCCGATCCGAGCGAACCGACGGGTGAAACCGAATCGGACATCGTGCTGCGTCCCAAGCGGATCGCAGAAATGGTCGGGCAGCGCGACGTCATCGAAGTGCTCGATATCGCCATCGATTCGGCCCGCAAACGCGGCGAGCCACTGGGGCACATTCTTTTCGACGGTCCGCCCGGCTTAGGCAAGACGACCTTCGCGACCTGTATCCCGCGCGAAATGGGAGTCAGCGTGCAGATGGCCAGCGGCCCGGCGCTGAAAGCTCCCAAGGACATCGTTCCGTACCTGACCAACCTCGATACCGGTTCGGTCCTCTTCATCGATGAAATCCATCGCTTGCCCAAAGCGGTCGAAGAGTATTTGTACACGGCGATGGAAGACTTCCGCATCGACATCGTGCTCGGCGAAGGAGTCAACGCGCGGACGCTCAATCTGCAGCTGCGTCCCTTTACGCTCATCGGCGCCACGACGCGAGCCGGCATGCTCAGCGGGCCGCTGCGCGATCGCTTCCAGATACGCGAGCACCTCGGTTTCTATTCGGTAGTCGAGCTGACCGAGATTCTGCGGCGGAACGCGACCAAGCTGAACGTGCGGCTCGATGACGACGCCGCCACCGAGATCTCGCGGCGCAGTCGCGGCACGCCGCGCGTCGCTAATAACCGTCTCTTGTGGGTCCGCGATTACGCGCTCAGCAAGAGCGACGGCCTGGTGACGCTCGACGTAGCTCGCCGAGCCTTAGCCATGACTGGCATCGACGCCATTGGACTGGACCGGCAAGACCGCCGATACATCGAAACGCTCATCCGCGTCTTCAGCGGCGGCCCGGCGGGCATTGAAGCGATCGCGCACACCATGAACGTTTCGTCCGACACGCTGGTCGATGAAGTCGAGCCGTTCCTGCTGCGTTCCGAATTGATCATTCGCACCTCGCGCGGTCGCTGTGCGACACCCAAGGGCTTCGAGCATGTAAACTTGAAGCCACCTGCCGATCGCGGCCAGGACCTGCCCCTGTTTCCCTCCGAGTAATACCGGCCATGAACGCACAACCCGAACTGGATCGTCGACGTTGGATCTCCTCTGCCGTAGGAGCGGCT
>JBQCEI010000617.1:0-2609 GCA_051960375.1 Aureliella sp.
GTATTACATCTTTTGTTGAAACAGAGGAATGAAAATGCAACGTCAGTTCCGTCGCCCCACTCGCCGAGCCAACAAGCGCGCCGCCTTTACGCTGCTGGAAGTCATGTTGGTGTTGGTGATCATCGCCGCAATTGCAGGCATCGCCGTCTACAACCTCGGCGGGATGCAGACGCGAGGCTTTAACATGGCGGCCAAGAACCAGATCACCGTCTTGAAGAACGCCCTGGACCAGTATCGGCTGATGATGGGCAGTTATCCGAGCTCGCTCGATGCTCTGCACGAAGCCCCCAGCGATGTCGATGCGTCGAACTACGAGCCGATCCTCCGCGATCCGGTTCCGGCCGATCCCTGGGGCCACAAATACGAATACAAGCTCGAAGGCAGCAACTACGACCTGCGCTCGCTCGGGGCAGACGGTCAGTCGGGCACCGACGACGACATTACCTCCTCGACGAGCAAGTGAGCTAGCCCCGCCCCCGCGGTGGCACTGATCGCGCATCGGTGCCACGGCGAGAAGCGGATCCACTCCAGCCTCGCCATTTCACACGGATCCACCGCAACTATGCTGCGAAGAGCGGAGAGACAATCGCGAGCCGCTTTCTCGCTGATGGAAGTGCTCCTGGTGCTGGCCATTCTGGTGGCCATCGGGGCCGTGGTCGCTCCTTCGCTCGGTGAAGCCTTCGTACGGCAGCGTTTGCAAGCTTCGGTCAACCAGCTGCGCAGCGACTGGGACCGCGCGCGACTGACGGCGATGAAGACCGGCCAGACGCAAGCCTTCACCTGCGTCGTCGGAACTCGCGATTATTCGGTCCAGCCGTACATGAGCGATGCCGACATGGTCAACGCGTCGGCCGGAGCGACCGTCGTGACCACCGGCGGCACCGTCGCGGAAGCCACCACCGCCGGAACGCTCACCGCCAGCCAGCCCGATGCGAACAGCTCCAAGCAGCTCGACGAAGACATCACCTTTGTCAGTTGTCTGGTCAGCACCGACATGCGAGCGGTGTCGATCGCGCAGGCTCAAGGCGGCATCGCAGCGGCTAGCACCGCCAGCCAAATGGTGCTGTTCTATCCCGACGGCAGCACCAGCACCGCCGAGGTCATCATTCAAACGGCCAAAGGCACGCAGCGCGGCGTGCGCATGCGCGGCCTGACCGGATCGACGCAAGTGATCACGCCCGGTGAAGTTGCCACGGTCGCTCCGACTACTCCCGGCACATCGCCCACTTCAAGTACGCAGTGATGTCCCAAAACACTTTTCATGATCGGTTGGGCCTCAACGCGCCGCGGCGGAGCGCGAGCCATCGCCGCTGCGCTGCCGGCCATTGGGCAGCTAGCCGACATGGGCTCTCGCTTTTGGAAGTGATTCTGGCACTGGCGCTCTTGGGCGTCGCCTCGGCCATCATGGCTCAGGCGATGCAGATGGCCGCGACCAACGCCATCGCGGCACAGCGGCAAGCCGAAGCGGAACTGGCGGCCGAATCGGTGATGAACCAGATCATCGCCGGAGTCATCCCGATGCAGCCGACTACCACCTGGACGCCGGTAGGCACGTCGGCTTCGACGGCCAGCTGGAACTACATGCTGCAGACCGTCCCCAGCGAAGTGCAAAACATGCTCGGCATCGAAGTCTCGGTGCGCAATGCATCGGAACTGGACTCGACGCGGCCAGCCGACTTGACCGTCAAGCGCTGGATCGTCGACCCCGCGCTGGGGCTCGACATGCCGGCCAGCACGGGCAGCGAAACCGATGCCACCGGCCAAGGTGCGGGCGCAGGCGCCGCCGGCGGTGGCACGACAGGCGCTGCCGGGGGAGGACTCAATGGTCGCTTCTAAGTTGCCGCTGAAGATCGATCGAGCTGGCTTGCCGCGCGCCGGCCGCGATGCCAACTGCGCACGCCGTCCTGGTCGGGCGGCGGCCGGCTTCACGCTGCTCGAGCTGCTGCTGGCTTTGGCGCTCTCGGTGCTCGCCACCGCCATCATCGCCAATCTCGTCCAGATGTATACGAGCAACTTCACGACGCGCGGCGAAGACATTCGCCGCATCGCGCTGGCCCGCAGCATCCTCAACATGATCGCCGACGACATCCGCAGCACGGTCGTCACGCAACAGTTCGACGCATCGGTGCTCCAGCAATTGCTAACCGGTCAAGGCGGCGGTGGTGGCGGTGCTGCCGGTGGCGCAGGTGGCGGTGGAGCAGGTGGAGCAGGTGGAGCCGGCGGAGCCGGTGGTGGCGCGGGCGGAAACGCGGGCGGTGCCGGCGGCGGCACGGGTGGCGGTGCTGGAGGCGGCTTCGGTCAAGGCGGAGGCGGATCGGGTTTCGGCGGTTCCGGTGCAGCAGGCGGATCGGGCGGCGGCAGCGGACAGGGCCAAGGGGGCACTTCCGGCGCAAGCGGCTCGGGTGCCGGTTCAACTTCAGGAACTGGCTCGACCTCCGGAACTGGGTCTTCGGGAACGACGGGGACCGATGGCACGACGACCGGAACGATGTTGACTACGGCTTTGCCGCTGGGCGTCTACGGTTCGCTCTCCTCGCTCACACTCGACGTCAGCCGTTTGCCGCGGCCCGATGAATACATCGCTCAGCAGCAATCGATCGCCAGCGGCC
>JBQCEI010000618.1:0-3389 GCA_051960375.1 Aureliella sp.
CCAGACCTCCCTTTTCCCTCACCTGCCACACCCTCTTTTTGATCCATTGGTTTTTTCCCTCCCTTTATATTTCTTCCCGCCCCCCCGCGACTCAAGACAGCCGTCTCGAAACCGGCATGTCAGTCCAGCTTAACCCAGTCGCTGGACTTGTTCGCATTGCTCTTGTCCGCATGGGTCTTGCCTAGATGCGGTTGTGGCGGGCTGGCGCGGCGCTGGGCAAGGTGTGGCATCCAGAGGGCTTTGTCGACCAGGTCGACAAAATCGTGCGGGTCGACCGATCTGGCGACGCAGTAGACGCCGCCGTGCTGCTGCAGCGGCCCGGTCCAGTCGCTCGCCAGGGCGGGCACGATGAAAATGATCGGGATTTCATGCGTTGCCTCGTTGCCGCGGAGCCGCGCGGCGAACGCGCAGCCCGGCTCGAGCTGGTCGATCGACAGGATGATCAGGTCGATCGCTTGCCCCTGGAGGGCTTGGGCAGCGACTTGCTCGGTGCGGGCCAAAACGGCTTTGTAGCCCTGCATATCGAGCACGCCGCCGATGGCGGTGAGCATCAAAGCGTCTGAATCGACCACCAGCACCGTCGAGCCGGCGTGCGCTGCGTGAAACTTTGCCATGGCAACTGGATCCTCCGGTTCAGGTCGGGTTTTACCGCAGAGGCGCTGAGAGAGCAGAGGGCGCGGAGTTGCTTTCTTTTCTGCGTCCTCCGCTCTCTCCGCGTCTCTGCGGTAAACAAGGGACTTCGCTCCTGCGGCAAGTGAGCCCTCGTCGCCGTGCTAGACTATCGCTAAAATCGCTTTCGAGTCGACAGTAGTTTTCATCCAAAGCCAAAGATCTTTGTCCCAAAGCATGAACCGACCTGAAGCCGAGCAGACCGAAGAGCAACGACGCAACGTCCATCAAGCGGCTCGCCTGAACAAGCTGCAGAAGATCAAGCAGCTGGGACATGATCCCTGGGGAGGCTATTTCCCCGATCGCCAGTGGAATAGCGACGTCCGCGACTTGGCCAGCCAAATCGTCTACCGCCTGGCCGACGGCACCAAGCTCTCGCTGCCCGATTTCTCGGGGGCCGAGCCGGTCGATTACAAGAAGTGGAAAGCCGAGCAGGGCCCCGGCGAAGAGGTCGGACCGCAGGTGCGCGTCGCCGGCCGCATCGTGCTGATGCGTCCGACGGGCAAGCTGATCTTCATCAACCTGCGCGACTGGACCGGCGACATTCAAATCTTCATCGGCAAGACGCAGGTCGGCGAGCACGATTTCGAGCTGGCCAACAACTTCGACTTGGGAGACTGGATCGGCGTCGACGGCCGCTTGGGGCGGACCAACACCGGCGAGCTGACCGTGTTTGCCGAGAAGCTGCACTTCATGTGCAAGACGATGGAGCCGCCGCCTGAGAAGCACGCCGGACTGACCGATCCGGAACTGCGCCAGCGCCAGCGCTACCTCGACATTACCTACAACGAAGGGGTCAAGGAAACCTTCCTCAACCGCACCAAGATCGTGCAGTCGATTCGCGATACGCTCAACAAGCGCGGCTACTGCGAGATCGAAGGGCCAACGCTGCACACGATCGCCGGCGGTGCCGCCGCGCGGCCGTTTCGCACCCATCACAATGCGCTCGACATGCCGCTGGTCCTGCGAATTGCTCTGGAATTGCATTTGAAGCGGATGCTCGTCGGCGGTTTTGAGCGAGTCTACGAACTGGGACGCGTCTACCGCAACGAAGGGATCAGCCCGCGGCACAATCCTGAATTCACGATGCTCGAAGCGTACGAAGCGTTCGCCAACTACAACGTGATGATGGATCTGACCGAAGAGATCATCGTCAATGCGCTCAAGGCGATCGGCCACGGCATGGTCGTCACCTGGCACGACAAGACGATCGACTTCACGCCTCCGTTCCGCCGGGCCCGCTACAACGATCTGTTCGCCGAAGCGACCAAGCTCGATCCGTCGGACGCTGCCGGCATCGCTCGCATGCACCGCGGCCTCGGGCTCGACCCGACCGGCAAGCATCCCGACGTGATCAAGAGCGAAGTGTTCGAAGAGGTCTGCGAAGAGAGCTTGACCGATCCGACCTTCGTCATCGACTACCCGGCCAGCATCTGCCCGCTGACCAAGCGCAAGGGGGACGATCCGAGCGTCGCCGAGCGGTTTGAACTGTTCGTCCACGGCATGGAACTGGCCAACGCCTACACCGAGCTGAACGATCCGATCCTCCAAGAAGAGCTCTTCCGCACGCAGCTCGAAGGGCAAGCTGAAGAAGATTCGATGGCCAAGATGGACCACGACTTCGTGCTAGCATTGCGCAACGGCATGCCTCCGGCCGGCGGTTTGGGGATTGGAATCGACCGTCTGGTGATGCTGCTGACCGGGTCGCGCAGCATCCGCGACGTGGTCCTATTCCCGCTCTTGCGGCATCAAGAGTAAGGGGGGAAGTTCGTAACCCGACGCGTAAGCGAGGGACTGCCGGGATTTTGTAAGCCGACGCGTAAGTTTTGAAGTAGCGCGTTTGGGCTTTTCTGTGTGGCACTGGCTTTGCCAGTGGCTCTTTTGTCGAAGTTGGTGGCGTTCATCCGTCCGATCGCTTTCCGATGTCGGACTATGTTGCAAAACTTTTCCGCGGAGGTTGGAGTGGCGTTGGACGCTTACCTGCCCTTGGGATGCTGCAAACTTCGAAGCAGAAGACACTGGCATAGCCAGTGCCACACTAGCAAGTGCGCAACTTCAAGACGCGTAAGCAAGGGACGCACCCGCCGGGAAGCTGTACCGAACGCAATGAAAGATGCCTCTCTGCGTTCTCTGCGTCCCAGGCCCTGCGTCTCTGCGTTAAAAATGAGGAATGCAAAGCTTTCCGGCAGGTTCGTCCCTCGCTTACGCGTCGGGTTACTAGAGGACCGGGCGTGGAGGATACCGCCAAACACGCTGCTCTTGTGACCAAACGTCGACCGGCGTTACGATTACGACTCTTTCAGGGAGGAAAGTATCGTGAGCGAGAAGCTTGCCGTGTTTATGCCCAGTTGGGTTGGAGACGCCGCGATGGCGACGCCGGCCCTGCGGGCATTGCACCACTATCGAAACCGCACGTTGACCGAAAGCCGGCTGATCGGCGTCATGCAGCCGGTCATTTCGCACTTGCTCAGCGGCTCGCCGTGGTTCACCGAAGAGCTGCTTTTCAACAAGCGGAGCTGGGGCGAGCGGTTGCGTTTGGCCATGCAGCTCCGGCGATCGCGTGTCGATACGGTGCTGCTGCTGACCAATACGATCTGGACCGCAAAGGTAGCAAAGCTCACCGGCGCGCTGCGACGCAACCCATACGCACGAGACGGCCTCGGCAGGCTGCAGAGAGACCCCATCGCCACAGCCAAAGCCGCGCACCAGAACGAAGAGCA
>JBQCEI010000619.1:0-6273 GCA_051960375.1 Aureliella sp.
CTTTTTCTTGCCCCAAAAATATTCGTCCACTTTCTTTTACCACCCACTCGCCGCCCCCCCCCCCGCCCCCCCCCCCCCCGGCATGGGGCTGCCGTCCCTACCGGGACTTAAGACACCACTCAATTACCGCGAACGCTCGTCTAAACTCTGCGGGATTACTCTGATCACTTCGTCACAAAGTAACTCAGCACCTGTGCGTCGGAAATCAATCGCGGCGTGAAGACGTAGAACATGGCTGGCGGACGCGCGGGCTCGGTGTGGTCGCGGAATGTCCGCGGAACAGCAATCGCGAGGCTTTCACCCGCCTGCAATCGCGTTTGAGAGCCGGCCGATACGCGCTGGACGTTGGGAACTTGAACGATCACATCGGATTCGGGATTGTCCGGCGAGCGAATGGGGAGATTGGCAAGTTCGACGTCGGTGATTTTGGATTCGCGCAAGATGCACGCCAGGTCCACAGCGCCGTCCTCGGTTGCCTCCACACTCAAGCGCGCCGCCCAGCCCTCCGCAACGGTTTCGATCGTAGGTTGCAGTATGCCTTTCGGACTGTCGGGAACCACCGCCACGTTGGTAACGAATGGACGCTCGACAGCGCTGGTGAGCGAGATGATCTGACCGTTGAAGCAAGTTACCCTCGGCGCCTGAAGAATGTTGCCCCGCGGATCGCTGTCGCATGCGCGCACGAAGGTCCGGATCTGATCCTCGGTCAGTTTAGCGGCCAGGACGGGACGCATGGCGTCCGGCTTATAAGTGCCCGTGAGGACGTTTGAAGCGGATTCGTCCAACAGCAGCTCATCCCACCGGTCCAGCTGGCCGACGAGCGCATGTTCGAATGACATGCTTGAATCGAGAGTGACCAGTTTGACATCGCTCGAGTTCCACGCGAAGGATTCCGCCAGCTTCAAATCGGCTTCGACCAACCGGCACTCGACGGATATTTGCCATGGGCCGCTGCGCTCGAACGCTCGTAGACGTTGTTTAACGGTACGCGCCTCGAAGTCAGACAAGTCTGCGCTGAGGATGCCATCGGTAATCGTCGGGGAATTGTCGGTAGGGCTATAGAAGGTGAAGTACGAGGCGACGAAGCTTTCGGCGTCGATGCCTGGCTGCAGCTGGGCTGCCTTGGCCAGCACGCCTCGAACGTCGATGCTGACTCTTTGTCGCTGCGGTGGACGGGGTTGTTTTTCAGGGCCGACATGCAGAGGCACCGCGACGTCGCGGAGGCGATAGACCGCAACGGTCGCTGCATCGGTCAGCCCCGTAGCGGCGACGCTCGCCAGCAGGACCAGCATCGCCAACCGCGCGCTCCAGCTCTGAGCGTGCCTACTTCCCAGCGCAGCGATGCGGCCTTTCAGTCCACTGGACGCAGCCATCGAAAGCAGTCCCACCAGCCGCGGCAGCGCGACATCGCTCTGGGCCGCGGCATAACGCAGGAGCAAACGCCCATATTCAGTCGCGCTCGGCGGGTTCAAATCTCGCATCACTGCAGCGTCCGCAGCTTGTTCAATCGCCTCTTTCAGCTTGGCCTCCACGATCCACGCGATGGGGTTAAACCAGTGGATGGCTTTCATGAACGATACCAACGTCAGGAACAGCGCGTCGCGATACTTGACGTGCGCCAATTCATGACGCAGCACCCAGTTCAATTCCTGCCGAGATAGCTCGACGGCATCTCGAGCGGGAAAGCACAAGACGGGTTTCCACCAGCCGAAAACCGCTGGCGCTGCGAGGGAACTCAATTGCACCACGCGAGGACAGCGGGCGATGCGCATCTGTTGACATACGCGAGCCACCTCCGACATCAGTGCATCGTCGACGATCGCAGGAGCGGATCGGAGAAGGCGCGAGAAACGCCAGTGGGCAATCACCGATCGCAAGGTCAGGAAGAAAGCAACCGTGGCCCAAACGCCCGCGATGCAGTTGATCAAGATCTCCTGCCACGAAAGCGATGCGGTGTGCCACTCCGAAGGAGACGCTTGATAAGGCGATGGAGGCAGAGCGACGACGCCTTCGGTATCCGAATGGATCGGTAGCGGAGGCTGCACAACCTCGGTACCGTCAGCGAAAACGAAGCTCTGCTGCGCCTTTGGCGGTGGCGGAGCAGGCCAGCACGCGCTGCCTATGCGACTTGCCAAAGCATCCATAGGGGCAGCCAGGCTGAAAGGCGATTCCACCGAAACCGGCAGCAGCAATCTTACCACGACCAGCATCCACAGCCATCGCTGAAAACGCGGCGCGATCCAATGTTTTCCTATCAGGCTGATCAGCAGAACGACCAGTAGCAGCGGCAGGCCGCGCCATGCGGCTAGGATCACAGCGCCCAGTCCGCTATGCAGGACTTCGGTTACCGTTTCCATCATCCTTTCGATTCCTTTCGGTTGGGATCTTTTTCATCGAGCAATCGTCGGAGCTGAGCGACTTCTTCGGGCGACAGCTTGGACGACTTCACCAGATGCAACAAAGCAGGAGCGGCCGCACCGCCAAAGACATGCTCCAAGAACGAGCGGCTCGCCTGGCGAATGCATTCGCTTCGCTTGACCGCAGCTCGGTATCGATAACGCTTGCCGACAGCTTCGGCAGCCAGCGCCCCTTTTTTCACCAGACGATGCAGCATCGTTTTGACCGTCGCGTCACTCCAACCGTTTTCTTGAGCCAGGGCGGCAATGACGTCGCTGGCCTCGGTGGGCTGGGAATCCCACACGAAGTTCATCACAATCCATTCGGTGTCTGACAACTGCATACGTGCTCCTGTCATCCGTTTACGTGCGTAAACAGTTTACGACTGTAAACGGTTGCGGCACAAGGCGAGTTTTGAATCTTTCTGTCAGCCTGGAATCATCGGGGGCAACCTGATGAGTTTTGACGTTCGTTCGCGGGAATTGAGCTGAGTCGATCGGAGTCTTTAGGACCAAAGGTCCGTAATCCCTTAGCCCAGCCCAGCGGGCTGGGATCGCTTGCGCCTCGCGGGATCCCAGCCCGCTGGGCTGGGCTAAGGAATCGCGGGCCTTTGGCCCTAACAGCCAAAGATGCTGCAATGCAACTACCGCAAACGAGCAAACGAGCGTCAAGACTTATCAGGGTGGCCTATCGTTCTTGACTTCGGTACCCGGGGCGGCGCTGCGGGGCTATTATGTGGCTGCCCCGTTGGGGCGAAGAAGTCTGCCTACTGGCGCGCGCAAGACTCTTTGGCTGCTCGATTACCAAACCGCTTGCTCACCACCCTAAGCTCGAAGCCACTTATCGCGAACCAATGCCAAGCCAGGGACGGCAAACCGCGTTCTGCCGCCCAGCTACCATGTGCCTTGCAAGATCATGTACCATGGGATGCCAAGAGGTGCACTCATGTTGCGACGCAGACAGTTTTTAATGGGCAGTGTTCTGGCGGGGCTTCTCATGAAAGATCTTTCCGTGGCTCAGCAGCCAGCCGCCGGCGCCGATGCATTTGCTCAGGCGGCCGAGGTGCTCGAAAAGTCGGTCAAAAGCGGTCAGGTCCGCGCGGCGACGATGGTCGTGCGACTGGACGGTAAGACGCACCAGCAGGCGTTCGGCCAGGCAACGCTCGAGAGCCCCTTCCTGCTCGGTTCGATCTCCAAGCCGATCTGCGTCACGGCCCTGATGAGGCTTTACGACAAGGGAGCCTTCTCGCTCGAGGATCGCGTCGACAAGTATTTGCCGGAGTTCTCTTCGCCTGAGCTCAAAGGCGACGGCCGCGAGCGCGTCCAGGTTTCGCATCTGCTCACCCACGTCTCGGGCTTGCCCGATCAGGTGCCGGACAACGCTCGCCTGCGGAGCAGCCACGCACCGCTGAGCGAGTTTGTCAAAGAGGCGCTGCGCGTGCCACTCGACTTCGAGCCGGGCACCAAGTACGAGTACTCGAGCATGGCGATCCTGCTGGCCTGTGAGATCGCTCAGCGACTCTCGGGCAAGAGCATTTTGGATCTCGTGCAGTCGACCGTCTTGGATCCGCTGGAGATGACGCATTCGGCGATCGGCGTCGGCCGACTGAAGATGAGCGAACTGGTGCCGGTGCAGACCGAGCATGCAGCGCCTGAGGCAGGGGGCGGCGATCCCGATGCGAAGAACTGGGACTGGAACAGCGAGTACTGGCGAAAGCTCGGCGCGCCGTGGGGAGGCGTGCATGCTTCGGCTGGCGATATTTTAAAATTCCTCGATGTGTTTGCTTCGCCCAGCGGCAAGTTCCTGGCGCCCGAGACGGCTCGCCTCATGATCCGCAATCACAACACGCACTTGCGCATGCCGCGGGGACTGGGCTTTGCCCTCGGGCCGCTCTTGGCAGCCGGCGTCTCAGAAAATACCTTCGGCCACACGGGCTCTACTGGCACGATCGCCTGGTGCAATCCCGAGACGCTCGACGCGTGCGTTGTGCTGACCTCGCTGCCCGGTCAGGCTGTCAAACCGCATCCGCGCGAGCTTGCCTCGGCGTGCATTGCCCGGGCTTCTAAGCACTGATTTTTTTACCGCGGAGGACGCGGAGAGCGCGGAGGAAAATGCTGCCGCTTTCTTAGGCCGATTGCGGGGCGGGGGATTCGACGACGGTGTTGGTGTCGCGGCCGGGGCCGAGCCACTGGGCCACCGCGTAGATGAGGATGATCAGGAAGCTCGCCACCAGGAACAGGCTGGCGGCGATATTGAGGCTGCCTTGGATGATCATGCCCCAGTTGCCATTCTGAATTCCGCCTGAGAGGATCGTCCAGAACTTGCCGGTGATCATCTGGCTGGCGGCGGTGACGGTCGTCGTTGTCACGAAGGCAAGAGGAAGCAGCGTTACCCACACGTATCGCGCCTTGCCGTTGGCGATCAAGTAACTGGTCACGATCACTAGCGCGATCGCGGCCAGCAGCTGGTTGGCGATGCCGAACATCGGCCAGATCGTATCGATCGAACCAGTCCAGATCAGTCCGCCCCAGCCGAGCGTCACCAAGCCCGTCGAAATGATCACGCCCGGAGTCCAGTCGACGCGCTCAAACGGCTTGAACACCTTGCCCAAGATTTCTTGCAACAGGAAGCGGGCGATCCGCGTGCCGGTGTCGATCGTCGTCAAGATGAAGAGGGCTTCAAACATGATCGCGAAGTGGTACCAGTACTTGATAACCGAGTCGATCGAGACGCCCGGAGCAATGCGCTGGGTAGCGGTCGTCATGATTTGAGCCATGCCGACGGCCAGCGTCACCGCGCCTCCGGTGCGTCCGCGCAGACTCTCGCCGCCGACTTTCTCTTCGATGACGTTCAGGCTATCAACGTTGGCGCCCATTTGCGTCAGCTTGTCGGCGTACTTGCTGATGTCTTCGATCTTGATGTTGATCGCCCAGTAATCGCCCTGGGGCAGCGCTGCGGCCGCCAGCAGAGCCACGACGCCGACCAGCCCTTCGAGCAGCATGCCGCCGTAGCCGATCATCCGCACGTCGGATTCTTTGTTGATCATCTTCGGCGTCGTTCCCGAGGAGACCAGTGCATGGAATCCCGAGATCGCGCCGCACATGATGCAGATGAACACGAACGGAAAGATCGCGCCACCGAACAGCGGTCCGCCGCCACCGGCGAACTCGTGATTGATCGGCGGAGCGCTCATCGGCGGATTGGCAATCATGATGCCGCCGACCAGCAAGACGATCGTGCCGATCTTCAAGAAGCTCGACAGATAATCGCGTGGACAAAGCAGCAACCACACCGGCAGCACCGACGCGATAAATCCGTAAGCGCAGATAGCGACGATCGTCGCGGGTCGGCTAAGCGAAAAATACGGCTCGAGTGACGAGCCGGGAATCCAGTTGCCGGCAACGGTCGCAGCCAGCACGGCGGTCGCTCCGATCAGCGACGCTTCGACGATGCGACCCGGGCGAAGGCGATACATGTAGAGGCCGACGAACAGCGCAATCGGAATCGTGCAGAAGATCGTAAAGCTGCCCCAGCTGCTGCCGGGCACGCGTTCGAACGAGCCGGCCGGAATTTCCAGCTCGGTAGCCGACGCAGGCTCGACCGAACCGGGCAGCTCGATCGTGTAGTCTTCGCTGCGCGTCGCGGTAACACCGGTCGGATAAGTCGTCACCGTCTGCGGCGGCACATGCACAGTGGTGCCCGAGTCCGACGGAGTGAACTCCATCGCCGTCGGGCTGGTCAAACGCGTGCCGCTGGCGAGGTTGATGTTTTCGCCGCCCAGCGCCTTGACGACCACCAGGCCGAGCCCGGAAAGCGCAATGATCACAATGAAGAGAATCGACAGCGCGGCTACGTTTCCGGGAACGCCGCCGAGCA
>JBQCEI010000620.1:0-2238 GCA_051960375.1 Aureliella sp.
GAGCCGGCCGATCATCGGCGTATCGCCGCCGGTCTGAAGGAACTCGCGAGCCATTCGCCCCGCGTTGTCGGGATCGAACACGGCGACGCACTCGTTGGGGCAATACCGCAGCAGGCCGGTGGCTGTCTTGGCCGTGCGTGGATTGGAATGCCCCCAAGTCAGCAGTACCATCTTGCGCGTCATGGCGTGTCGTCCCTCAAAGGTGTTTTGCATCACTACTGCAATTGAGCACATTAGCCGCAGGGCGTTAGCCCGCGGTTGGCTGCCGCGAACCGGACGCTAACGCGTGCCGGCTGATGCTCCGCGGTTAAATCGATTACGCAAAAATCGCAGTGGCGTAGGCGATGGCGTAGTTGCGGCTGTGCGAGATGCTGATGAGCACTTCGCCGATGCCGCGCTGTTCGCAGATCTGCCGAGCCGCGCCGCCGATGACGATCGACGGTTTGCCGCCGACGGCGTTGACGACTTCGATGTCGGTCCAGTGGATGCCTCGCGACCAGCCGGTGCCGATCGACTTGAGCACCGCTTCCTTGGCGGCCCAGCGTCCCGCGTAATGTTGTATCGCCGACCTGCGCGCCGAGCAGTAGGCGATTTCCTGCTGCGTATAGACCCGCGTCAGAAACAGCTCGCCGTGCTTGTCGATCATCTGAGCGATGCGCACACATTCGGTGATGTCGGTGCCGATACCGTAGATCGAGCCGGCTACGTGTCGCGACGCGCTCATGTCGTGTACTCGGAATTGAACCGCACGTAGTCCAGCGTCAGATCGCTGGTCCAGTGACGGCACTGGCCCGGCCCATCGCCGACGATCAACTGGATGTGCGTGAGGTGCTGGTCGCGAATGGCCTGGCTGGCCGCCTTGGCATCGAATGCGACTGGCTCACCGCACTGAAACAGCAGCAGGCCGTTCAGTTGCAATTCGAGGCGGCTGAGGTCGATCGGGACGCCGGCGTAGCCAGCCGCCGAGACGATGCGTCCCCAGTTCGGGTCACAGCCGAACACGGCCGACTTGACCAAGTTGCTGCACGCGACCGTTTGCGCGATTTGCCGAGCGTCGCTATCGGAGCTCGCGCCGCGGACATCGACTTCGATCAGGTGCGTTGCCCCTTCGCCGTCGGCCGGAATCTGCTTGGCCAGTTCGATGCACATCGCTTCGAGATTCTCAGCGAACTCTTCCAAGGCGCCGCCCGCCAGCGGCTCGCCTCCGGCAGCTCCGTTAGCCAGCAGCAGCATCGTATCGTTGGTGCTGGTGTGCCCTTCGACGCTGATGTTGTTGAACGATTTGTCGGCCGCCCGCTTGAGCAGTTGCTGAGCTTGATCGGCCGACAGGGGAGCGTCGGTCAGCACGCAGCAGAGCATCGTGGCCATGTTCGGGCCGATCATCCCGGCGCCCTTGGCCATGCCGGCGATGCGGATCGTGCGGCCTTCGGTCTGCATCGTACGACAAGTTACTTTGCGTCCCTTGTCGGTGGTCAAGATGCCATCGGCTGCGTCGTGGAAGGCGTTCTCGCCGGTGGCCAGCTGCTCAGCGGCCGCTTTGATTCCCGGTTCGATTTTCTCCATCGGCAGAAAACGCCCGATGACGCCGGTGCTCATGACCAGCAGCTGGTCGGAGCGGACCGCCTGGCCGGCTGGACTGTGCTGGCTGATCGCTTCGGCGGCGACTTGGCACATCCGCTGTGCGTCCTGCATGCCGCGCACTCCGGTGCACGCGTTGGCATTGCCGCTGTTGACCACCACGGCTCGCGCATCGGCCATCGGCGTGCGGCCGCGGCACAGCACAACGGGGGCGGCCACGACTTGGTTCTGGGTATACACGCCCGCCGCGCTGGCCGGACGGTCGGATACGACCAGCGTCAAGTCCTTGGCCCCAGCCCGGGTCTTGATCGCCGCAGCCACCGAGGCATAACGGAAACCGACAGGAAGCGAATCTGACACAGTAGCCTGTTACTCCTTAAGGGAATTTGCCGTGGTTCCAAACAGGGCGCGGGCTTGGTCCACCGACACAAAACATAGCCTCCAGCGCCCGTTTTCACCATGGCGGGGAGTTGTGGCCCTGTCTGTTTGACGAGTTTGAAACGCAAAGACGCGAAAGAGATAGAGTCACGGGCCCGTGGGATAACGCTGAGTGCCGCGGCGGGTTCTAAGACCCCTCACCCCCGGCCCCTCTCCCCGAAGCGGGGCGAGGGGAGAGAAGATATTCATGGGGCGAGCACAACTCTTTTCTTGTCTCCCGCT
>JBQCEI010000621.1:0-4317 GCA_051960375.1 Aureliella sp.
GGCGGAAATGGTCATGGGCCTGCTTCGTCCCCGGGGCTTCCGCCCCGGGCTACTGACGACGGCCCCTCCGGGGCGAATCTTCGTGTCTTGGTGGTGAATCTTCTTCCAAACTGCCTCAAGACCCCAACGCAAAAGCAAACGGGCTCACACCTCTTCGGTCTGAAACTGGTGCAGCTTTTGGTTGTAATAATGGATCACGTCGCGCCGCCGCAGCATGCCTAAGAACTTTGTCTTGTCCTCGACGCTCAGCACCGGCAGCTCGTCCAGGTTCAGTTCTGTGAAGCGCCGCAGGGCGGTGTTCAAATCGTCCTCAGGCGTTACCGACAGGACGCGCGAGGTCATGATGTCGCGAGCATTGGCAAGTTCCCAGAGCGTCTCGTCAAACAGATACGAGCGCACGTCGTCAGTCGAAAAAATCCCGATGAAGCGTCCCTCGGCGTCCGAGACAGGAAAGTAGTGCTGCCGCGTCTTGGCAAGCAAGCGCAAGATTTCGCGCAAGCGCATCGCCTCGGGCACTTGTCTGCGAGCGACCAGGCCTACCTCGCTGACCTTGATGCCCTCCAGGATGTCGACCAGCAAGTCACCGCGGTGAGCTGGCGAGTCGAGGCGCGACGGGAGTTGCTTGTGATATAGCGTCCAACGCTGACACAAGGTCGAACAGATCATCGATACCCACAGCGTCGGTACGAGCAAGGCATAGTCGCCCGTCAATTCCGTCACCATGACGATCGTCGAGATAGGAGCGTGAGCGGCGCCGGCAAAAAAGCCTGCCATGCCTACGATCGCATAGATCGCCGGCTGCGGCGCCACTTGCGGCCACAGCGCATGCAACGAAAGCCCGACCGCCGCGCCGGTGCAGCCTCCGATCACCATCGACGGGCCGAATACGCCTCCCGAGCCGCCCGAACCGATCGTGGCTGAGGTCGTCGCGATCTTGAATAGTGCCACCGTCGCCAATAACCCAAGCCCGACCGACTCCGGATCGATCAGCGCCAGCTGCAGCGTTCCGTAGCCCGTGCCCAATACGGCCAGCACGCGAGGGTCGTTTCCCCAGGCGTAATGCAAAGCGACGGCGATTGCGCCGGCCAGCAGCGCCCCGAAGGCCGGCTTGCAATACTTCGGCATGGGGACGCGCTGGAACAATGCATGCGTCCCGTAAAATGTTTTGATATACAGGATCGCCACGCCGACCAGGATAAACGCCAGCAGGGTGAGCGGTACCAGCTCGAACAGCGAGTCGAGTCGGAATTGCAACTGGTTGCCAAAGAGGGGCAAGAAGCGGATCTCCGCGGGCAACCAAAAAGAAAAGACGCTGTAACCGATCGTCGAAGCCACCGCGGCTGGCACGATCACATCGGACTCCAAATCTGAACCGCGATAAAGAATCTCCGCGGCAAACAGCGCCCCGGCCAAGGGCGCTCGAAAGATTGCGCCAATGCCTGCTCCCATGCCAACGGCCAACAAGATTCGGCGATCGCGAGCCGGCAGTTTTAACAGGCCGGCCAGATACGATCCAAAGCCGGCTCCGATCTGCGCGATCGGCCCTTCGCGGCCACCGGAACCGTTGGTGCCGATCGTGATCGCCGAGGCGAGCAGCTTGATGATTGGCACCGCCGGCCGGATATAGCCGCGCTTGAAATGAAAAGCCTCGATCGCCGCATCGGTTCCATGCCCCTCAGCTTCCGGAGCAAATGCGTACACCAACAACCCCGAGGCCAATCCACCCGCCGCCAGGACCAGCAACAGCAGCGGCACCGACAAATCGGCTGGTGGCCAAGGAGCAAACAAGCGATGTTCGCCGGCCGCTTCCAGCGGTGTATAGCCGGCCAGCGCTTCCGAAGTGTAATGGAAGACCGTTTGCTCGATCGCCTGAAATGCGATTCCGCCCAGTCCAGCGACGAGGCCGACAATTGCCGAGAGAGCAATCCATTTTCCAGAGCGCAGCGAAGCCAGAAGGTACGTAGTGATCAGCGATCCCAGAGGCTTCCTATCGCCCGGTCGACTCATGTATCCAAGTCCCTTACGCGTATTCTCTTGAGTGGCATCATTCAGTCTTCGTGGACTGGCAACTTGCGGCAAACGCGATGCCAGCATACCTCAGTTGGCTTCGGGTGACGATCGCCCTTGCCTGTTGAAGCCAGCGCTCTCTTGTAACCCGACGCGTAAGCGAGGGACGAACCCGCCGTGATGGCGAACTTTGCCGCTATCCATTGCTCTGACTGGAACGCCTTCGTCTGATGCTGCCCAGTTCCGTCGCCGAAGCGATAAGCGGGGTTTGGCGGGCCGTTTTGGCAGGTTCGTCCCTCGCTTACGCGTCGGGTTACTTTTTTACCGCAGAGGACGCGGAGGGCGCGGAGAAGTTTTACACTGGAGAGGATGAAACAACGCACCGACGCGCAGGACCGACCGATGGTGACCAGTAAAATTCGGGGGATGTGGCACCGCGAGCGATCGCGCCGCTTCGCAGTAGCCGCGTCGGCGGTGGGCATTGCGGTCAGCGGGCTGCCAGCGCTGCTGGGGCTCGGTCCGCCCGATCTAGCGGATGTCTTGCCGCTGTTCGTGTGCGCTATCTTTATGACTCTCGTCGGTCCGCGGCATTCGCGCTGGCTAGCGGAACTGGCGGTCGCGGTCGCTTGCCTGCCGATTCTGTTCACGCGGGGCGCTGAGCGAATCGATGCGATGCAGGACGCGTTGTTTGTGGCCGTTGCCGCGCTGGCCCTCGCGTGGGCTCACGGGCAACAGCGCCAGCGTCTCAAACAGCGGGCTCGTTCGCGGCGGCGCTTGGTCGGTCGTGTTAAGAACCGAGCCAAGCGTTTGCAGAAGACCGGCACCGAACTGAGACAAGCGGTCGAGCGCTCCGAAGTTGCTCAGCGAGCATTGCTGGAGCACTTGCCGGTTCACGTCCTGCAAAAAGATCTCGAGGGGCGGTTCACCTTTATCAGTCAGTCGTTCAGCCGCTTGCTCAACCGCGAAGTGCAGGACATTCTCGGCCGCACCGACTATGACTTCTACGATCAAGCGATCGCCGACAAGTTTCGTCAAGACGATCAGCGGGTGGCTCGCGACGGCCGCATCGTCGACGATGTCGAGCGGACGACTCTGCCCGATGGATCGGTTGCCTACATGCAAGTCCGCAAGGCGCCGCTCCGCGATTCCAAGGGGCAGATCGTCGGCGTGCAGGGGATCTTTTGGGACGTCACCGAAGCGCTCAGCGGCCGCAAACAATTGCAGCGCATCGAATCGTGGGCTCATGCGCTCATTCAAGCGGCCCTCGATGCGGTGCTGATCGTCGACGTCGAAGGGCGTGTGCTCGAAGCCAATCCGGCGGTCGAAACGATTCTCGGCTATCGCCACCATCGCGAGAGCCAACATCCGCCGCTGGGCGACATCATGCGGACCTCGGCCAACGATTTTGTGAGCGCCGAATCTGGCTCCCTCAAGCATTCCGCCGTCGATGGCGATCCATCGAAGGGGACCGAGCTCGAGCTGCTCAACAGCTTGCTCAAGAGCGCGACCGGACGGCGGATCGAGGTGCGTCTACGCCGCGGCGACGACACTTGGTTCGATGCCGAAATATCGGCCCATCCGCTGGTGGTCGAAAACTCGTCGGGCTGGGCGATCTTCATTCGCGACGTCACGCGCCGCAAACAATCGGTGACCGAACTCAAAGCGGCCAAGGAAGCGGCCGAGCGAGCCAATCTGGCCAAGAGCGAATTCGTGGCCAACGTCACTCACGAACTGCGCACGCCCCTGACCGGTATTGTCGGCCTGCACGAATTGCTCGAGCGGACGGAACTGGATGACCAGCAGCGCGAGTACCTGGCCTTGGCTCGCACCTCCAGCGACAACCTCGTGTCGCTGATCGACGCCCTGCTCGATTTTTCGAAGATCGAGGCCCAGCGCTTGGAGCTGGAGTGTGAAGCGTTCGATCTGATCGAATGCGTTGAATCGGCTGCGGTGTCGCTCGCCGCGCGAGCCCAGCTGCGCGGGCTCGAGCTGATCATCGACTGCGCACCGGACCTGCCACACCGCGTCTACGGCGACGCGCAGCGCGTACGGCAAGTGCTGCTGAACCTGATCGGCAACGCGATCAAGTTCACCCGCCGTGGCGATATTCGGCTGCGGATGATGCTCGCCGACGCACCCAGCGAATCGACCGATGGCAACCCCGAGCTGATCGATGCCAGAGCACACGAAGACGGCGCGCCGGCACCTGCTGCGAACAAGCGCGTCAACGTTCGTTTTGAGGTGATTGATGCGGGGATTGGAATCGCTCAAGAGACGCAGGCCGTCATCTTCGAAGCGTTCCGACAAGCC
>JBQCEI010000622.1:0-2919 GCA_051960375.1 Aureliella sp.
GAACTGTGGGACGGCAGTCCCCTGCCGTCAGCACCCGCGCCAGCGGCTGACTGTGCCCGTCTAGCTCTTCTTCTTTGCTTTGGGCTGCTGCGCAGCAGGAAGAAGAGGTTTGTGGGTGCGCGCAGAGCGGCTTGCCGGGTGCTGACGGCAGGGGACTGCCGTCCCACAGTTGGGCTGGCATACCGATTCGCTGCGCTTTACTCAGTCGGCCGATTTGGAGGGTTGGCGGAGGATGACGATGGCTTCGGACATCGCCGATGGGGCGCTGGGATTGAGACTCGGCATCGTGCCGAGCGAGGGAACTGCGGACCTGTCCGAGCTCACCATTTTTCGCTGCGCAGGAATGAATTGCGGGGCGACTTCTTGCGTCGTGTTGGCAGCGGCGCCCGCCGATAGAACCTGTGCGGCAGGGCCGCGCTGGTCCTCGGTGGACGACTGGCGGCGCAGCATTGTGTGCAACGCCGAATTCGGGTCGATCGAAACGTCGGTGACGACTTCCGGAAAACTTTGGCGATCCTGATGCATCGCCTGGTACAGCCTGTCAAGCGTCGTCGCGTCGGCTCGTAGGTAGATCAACGCAGCTCGCGGCTGCTGGCCGCTGCTAACCTCGGCGGCACTGCCGACGACGACCCGCGTTTCTTCGAGCACCTTGATGAGGTCCTGATCGGCGACGATGGGACTGGCGACCGGAATCCCGAACTTCTCGAGCAAAGCTTCAAAGCGATCGCTTTCCCACGCATCGGTCGATACGACCGCATCGATAATCATGATGAAGTCGAGCGTGGGCGCTTGCCGGCGACGATCGCTTGATACATGAGCTACTTCACCAGGCGGCTCAGCGGGCTCCTGGCCCAGCGGCAGCTTGCCAACGGCTTCCGGAGCAGAGCCATCGTTGGCGGCAACCGAATCAAAAGGCGACCGTTCTTCGTCGTTAGCGGAAGCTGGTTGGCCGGAAGCAACTTCACCCGAAACTTTTCCGCCGGGCTCGTGCTGGGCTACGGCATTCTGCGGCTGATTCAATGGGACCAGCGGCAACACTGCCAAACCGGCGATAACCGCCGCGGCCACGGCCATCACCGCCCAAGCGATTCGGTGGCTGACTCGGCGCGACCGCTTCGACGAGCCGTCGCCGCCCGAAGGAACAACGTACGGGGCGTCGCTGGTAGCGCTTGGGGCGTCCGGAGATGCGCGGAGGACGTGATGATCGCCGGGCAGGCCCTCGGCCAGCGCCTGGGCTCGGGCCTGCTCAAGGACGCGGGCGGCCAAGCTTGACCGCAACTGCGAGCGTGGTACACTTTTCAAACACTCACGGGTCGACCGCAGCTGGTCGAGGTATCGCACCGCCCCCGGATGGGTAGCTAGCACCTCCTCGGCGCGCGCCCGCTCCGGTCCCTCGAGCGCATCGTCCAGATACGCAGAGAGCAGTTCGCGGTCGAATTCGGTTGGATTCCCCATGAATGATTTCTCCGAGACGGTCTCTTGCCGCCTCGCTAATCGACTGTTACCTGGCAGTTCAATCTAGCGGTTGCTCGGGGCAGCCGCAATCGGAGTCTGTGCTAGCAGAGCAGCCTCTGCAAGCTAAGTAAGCTGCGCTGGCTGAACCAACGGCGGTGGCTAACTTTGCGCCGTCCAGCACGCTCGCCGACGAGCTCGATAAGTTTTTGTACGCCGGTATTTTTCCCACCCCTGCGAGTTCCGCATACCGGACGCCGCCGGAGCAATCCGCCTCTTTGGGAGGGGCCGCTTGCCGATCGGCTCGCGACTCAGAACTTCAGATGCATCAGCCGCTGAGAAGTTCCCACCCCGGCAGTAACGATTTCGTAAGGCGAAGATTTTTGTGAGTACATTAAGCCGAGTGGAAAGATGGGGCAGGAAATTGGTCGGCTTGGCGCGATTTTGTCAAGCTTGCCGGATGTGCTGCCGATTTACTGCCCATAGGGAGAGCAGCGTTTCCCAGCGGCCGCCGGTGAGTGGTCGCGAGCCTTGACGCTCTGCGCCGACCCCGTTACACTTCGTCATGTTAAATCACGGCTTGCAAATGACTTACGGCAATTGCAGGCGGACTTTTTGGAGCATGCGAAGTGACCAAAAAAGAGATCGTACGTACGATTTCCGATAAGACGGGACTGACGCAACTACAGATCAAGGAGATCGTGCAACTCACCTTTGAAGGCATTGTCGAGACGCTGCTCGAGGATGGGCGAGTCGAGCTCCGCAATTTTGGAGTGTTTCAAGTCAAGACGCGCAAGGCCCGACAGGCTCGCAATCCTCGCACCGGTCGGCAGGTCTCGGTTCCAGCAAAATCGGTGGTGGTCTTCAAGCCCGGCAAAGGGATGGAAGCCCGAGTGAAGCTTGCCGACGAACAGGGATTGGCTGAACGGCTCGAACAATACGAATCCGAGGTCGACGATGGAGCCGCTTCGGACGAATCGGATGTCACCGAAGAATCAACCCAATTTTAGCCCGCAGTTCGTCCGGCCTCGAAAAGGCGCATCTCACCCACGCGAGATGCTCTCCAACAGGCGCATGGTAGAGCTCCGGTTTGACCAGTTGCAGGATTTCACGGAGGAAGCGAAGATGCGACGTTGGTTTCTGGCAGCGATGTTGCTAGGCTGTTTGACCGCTACGGGATGCGCCATTCCGATCTACTCGGCACTCCCCGAACGACGCGCTGAGCAGCTGATCTATACCTCCGAAAATCTCCGCCTGCTGATCCAAGAATGGGAACGCTTCTGGTTCCTCGATCAGCCTGACCACATGACCCCCTACCGCGTCCACGGCGGCGTGATCTAAATCGGGGCTCGGGTTCGCAGATCCCATTTTACCGCGGAGGGGCGGGGTGCGCGGCTTCGAACCGCGCGGGCCCCCCCACCGCGGGAATAATTTATTGAAAAACTACCGCTCGAGCGCCCCGGACAG
>JBQCEI010000623.1:0-5164 GCA_051960375.1 Aureliella sp.
GTTTTTTAACGCAGAGACGCAGAGATTAAGAACGCAGAGAGCGCAGAGCGATGGAAAGTAGAGAAGCCATTTTCTCCGCGCTCTCTGCGTCCGAAACTCTGCGTCTCTGCGTTAGAAAAACTTCGGCAGATCGTTCAGTGGGCGACAATGCGGGCGTAGAAGGGGGCTTGGCGGTCGGCTCGGGTGCGGACGTCTTCGAGCAACGTGCGGTTGTCGGCGACCACGTTGGCTCGCGTCTTGGAGTTGTTTTTGCCGATGACTTCGACGATCTGTCCGAAGTTGACCATGTCGGGACGCAGCCAGACCCAGACTTCTTTGCCGGGGAACTTGCTCAAGCGCACGGTGTTGCCGCCGGGCTGCAACGTGGCTTCGATCTTCGGCCGCTTCGAGGCATCGAACTGCACCGGCGACACGACGCTCTTGCTGTCCATCTCGGGGATTTCAACCCAGTAAAAGAAGCGATCGCCGGGGCGAGCCGTGATTAAGTCGAGTTCGGCTGGCGCTCGCTGGCGGCGATGGCTCGTCAGTTCCATCCACTCGATGATGCGCGGCAGTTCTTCGAGGAAGTGGTCGCGCGGCCGGCCTTTGTATTCGACGCCGATCGCATCGTACTTGGGGCTGCGCAGATAGTCGTCCACGGTGCGCCCAAGATTCTCCATGAACTTGCTGCCATCGAATTCGCCCCACACGCTGTACGTCGGCACGTAAGCGGCGTTGATGCCGTAGGAGAGAATGAACTTCTCAGCCGAAGGCGAGAGCATGATCGCGCCGGCCCACAGATCGGGATGGCTGAGCGCGATATCCCAGGCGGCGGCACCTCCGTCGAAGTGTCCCGAGATGAAGACGCGGTCGGTGTCGATGCTGCAGCGGCGGAAAGCATCGCGAACGCAGTGCAGCACGCGGTCGTGTTCCGCTTCGCTGTAGTTGTACTGCATCTGGCTGCCATCGGTCCATTTCGGCGCGATGACGATATAGCCGTAGCGCGTGGCCGCCCCGTAGCGCTCGCCTCGCTCGGGGTCGTAAGCGCCGCACCACCAATCGATTTCCATCTGAGGCGCATTGCCCAGGCCGGGCAAGGCAACGACGCACGGATAGAGCCGGTTGGGATCGTATTCGGGCGGCAACTGGATCAAGTACTCGACCGACGATTCGCCTGCAGGATTGTTGCCCGCCAGCGGCACGTTCACGCGAAGCAGCCCTTCAGGCTGTTCGGCCTGGGCTGCGTTCTGATCGGCGGGCTGCGCTGGCGGCAGCGGCAAGGGAGGCTTCATCCTGGCGATGATCTGTCCGACGAGCTCGGGCCGTCCGGCTTCTTCCTTGGCGAGCAGTTCGAGGATTTCCTCGCGGCGGGCGGGGGACGCATCGCCGAGGTATTCGCGCACGAGGGCACTGACCCGTACGGCCGACTTGGCCACTTCAAAGTTGTCGACGCCCGAGCCCGAGCCCATCAACCAGCCGCCGATCGCAAAGGCCATGCGCTGGTCGAGCGGCATGTTGGCATCGTTGCGGAAACGTTCGTAGTCGCTCAAGCGGCTCGCCGACTCGATCGAAATCTCCGCGACAATCTCGTCGACCACCGGTCGCACGATCTCAGCATCGGCCGGCGGCAATTGGGCCATGTTTGCGTTGAGCGACTGAACGATCTCGCTGATCTGCGTGACGATCGCTTTGAATTCGTCCAGTTCCGATTGAACGCGGAGCTGCGTTTCGGTCACTGGACCGCCCCCGGCTGCCATCGGAAAGTTCTGCAGCAAGGTGCTGGCCAGTTTGGCTTGGCCGCTGCGCTTTCTCAGTTCGATCTCGCGGAACATCTGATCGGCGAGCGCTTGATCGAGTCCGACGAGCAGTCCCTTCTGGCGCTCGAGCTCCGGAAACTTTTTCACCGCTTCGAGCAACACCTGGCGGGCTTCGGTGTAGCGCTCGCCTTGCAGGTAGAAGCGATACAGGCGCATCCACTCGCTCGCCCGCGACAGATCGAGTTCGTGCCTCAGGATCTCGCTCAGTTTCTGCGGCGGAATCGTCGAAGTGGCGATGCGCTGATCCCAAGCGATGGCACCGTGCGTGCGCAAGGTCTGCACCTGCGCATATAGCGGAGTGATCCTGGTGATCCCCTGCAAGATGTCTTGGCGACCGCGGGGCGTGGCGATGCTGTAGAGCCGGCGGCCGTGGCGATTGAACTGCGTTACCTCGAGGACTTGCTGAATCGCAAACATGCCCGCCCCGTTCGAGACTTCGTTCCGGACCGGCAGATCGATCTCTTCGGGGACCGTGTTGACCGATTCGAGACTATTGGCGGCATCGACGCGACTGCGATTGACGTAAGTGACCCGGAGGTCGTCATCGACGAACATGATCGAGTTGGAGGCTGTGTCACCCTGGCCGCGCTGCATCGAGTTCTTAGAGATCGTGGCTGTCTCGCCGCGAATGCCCGGTCCGATACGCGCACCGTTCTTCAGCGTGATGATTCCGGCCGGCGGAGTGCCCTGCGCCCAAGCGATTGCAGAGACCAAGCTCAGGCACAGCAGGGCCGGGGCGGTGAGAAGTGCAATCGAGCGCAGCGAGGAGCATGTCATGGTTCGACCTGTCGACAACGTATGCGTCCCCTGTTTTTACCGCAGGGACGCGGAGACCAGCGGTGAAGAAGGATCCAATAAAAAATATAACCCGGCGCGCGAGCGAAGCACGAGAAAAACATTTCTCTCTTCGCTGAGGCGCCGGGTTACGGTTGCAGTGAATGTGCTGGATGGGACGAGGGCTTAGCGGCCTGTTGCAACAATCAGCCGGCACGCATTTGCGTCTGGTTTCTTGCCGCAACCGCGGGCTAACGCCCTGCGGCTGATGATACGCGGTTAGCGGCCTCCGAAGAACTTGCGCAGCGTCTCGCTGGCAGCGTCTTTCGAATTGGCGGTCGTCGGTTTGTTGTCGCGCGGAGGTAGCTTACCGGGCTGCTTTTTCGCCGCAGCAGCCGGAGCCGGACCGGTAGTCGGCGGCGTCGACTTGTTCGTATCGTCCCCTTCCTTGACGTCCATGATCGTCGAATCGGACGAGATATCGATCTTGGCCGAGTCGCCCACTTGGAACTGCCGCGTCACCGGTTCGTTGCGATCGCGCTTGATCTGATCGGCTTCTTCGAGCCACGAGCTGACGTCGACTTCTTCGTAGCGGCTGTCGCCCGTATTCTCGGCCGAGCGCGCGGCGGCTTCCTTGACGTCTTTGACTTCCGACTTCTTTTTACTGGCTATGCCAACCTGCAGGATGACTTCAAATTCGAGTTTGCCGACCTGGATGTGGTCGCCGTGCTTGAGCACTTTGGCCTTGGAGGGATCGAGCTTCTTTCCGTTGACAATGGTGCCATTGCGACTCTTCAAATCGATCAGCAAAAGACGCTCATCTTTCTGGACGATGGCACAGTGTCGGCGGCTGATCGAATCGCTCTTGGGCCTCAGTTGGCATTCGTCCGCTCGCCCGATCAGAAACTTTTCTTGCGTGACCGGAATCAGCTTTCCCTCGCTGCTACCGGTGAGGACCTTTAACTGAATTTGCACTTCGCATCTCCACAAGATGTTGATCATGCAACTGCGAGCGGCCACGATAAGTTGTGGTCGTCCAGCGACAAGAAGCCCACAAGGGTAGCCGGCTTGCTCGACAGGCACTGAAGAAAATTCTAACCCGAAAAAGATTCCTGCGTAAATAAACAATCGGTAGACAACCGCGCCAAAGCGTGGGATTTTTCCTCTAACAGCCTCGTAATGGACATTCGGCAAGCATCGCGCAGTCCGCAGGCCGAGACAGCGCAACTCGCCACCGATGGCTACGAAGCGGGCGCCGGGCTGGGGCCGCCGAAGCGCTCGGGTGGGGCGGCGAGGCGTGTGAACGAAACCCCTAAACTTTCACCCAGTGCGGCAGTCAGCCACGAGAGCACGAGCTCCGCAAACTGGCGGGCTTCGAAGTGCTCTTGAGACGTGTATTCGCTCGGAATCCCGAGCGCACCCGATTGAGCCGAGCTAGCCGGCGAACCTTCGCGCGGCAGGTCGTTTAAACCGGCGAGCTCGGGTGCGAACTCGCTGCGCGCGAACAAGATGCTGCCGTGCTGCAGAACGCTCGAGCCGAGGCGCCGCTGCGCGCTGCCGACAACCTTAAACCCTTCGCACACGATGTCGCCACAGCTGCGGCGATTGAAGCACAGAAAGTGTGCTTGGCTGCCCGTGGTGCTGCAGCTTGCAAACGCTTCACTCGGAGCCGACGAGGCAGACACCTGGGAATCGGAGGCGCACTTGGAGGTCCACTTGGCGGCATTCCAACCGAGCCCGCGCAGGCCCGCCACCAGTGCATCGTGGACCGCATCATACAAGTGCGGCGCCGCTCCGACCTGATTGCGTCCCACCGGCAGTGCCAGCGAGTAAGTCCACTCGTGATGATGCACGATCGCCCCGCCACCGCTGGCTCGGAGAACCGAAGCGAGCTGCGAACTCGGAGGATGAACGCCGCGATCGAGCGTCGCTTGAAAACGCCCCAGCGACAGCGTCGGTTTGGACCAGCGATAAAGCCGCACCCAAGCGCACTGGTCGCGCTCGGCCGCTTCGAGCAGCTCGCGATCGATCGCCATGTTGGACTCGCCAGGGCGAGCGATATCTATGTACGCGAAGCCGTCCATCGAACCTGCGGTTTCCTCGCGGCCGAAACTTCGTCTGGCCGACTGATAATGGTCGAGTGAGGCGCGGTGTGCACGCGCATTTGATCCTCGCCGAGAATCGTTTCGATAGCGTGCACGAACGCGTCCATCGTTTCTTTACTTTCGGTCTCCGTCGGCTCGATCATGACCGCTTCCGGGACGGTGAGCGGAAAATAGACCGTCGGCGCGTGGAAACCAAAATCGAGCAAGCGTTTGGCCAGGTCCATGGCGCTCAGTCCGCGAGTCTTCTTCAGCTCGGCGGCCGAAGCGACGAACTCGTGCATGCAAGGCCCGGCGTGCGGCACCGGCAGCAAGTGGGCCAAGCGGCTGCGCAAGTAGTTCGCATTGAGCACTGCTTGCTCGCTCGCTTCGCGCAGGCCGCTCCCGCCGAGCGTGCGGATGTAGCAGTAGGCTCGCACCAGCACGCCGACGTTGCCAAAGAAGCTGCGCACGCGACCGATGCTCTGTGGATGATTGTAACTGAGACGATAA
>JBQCEI010000624.1:0-5323 GCA_051960375.1 Aureliella sp.
GACTCCCTCGCGCCGCGCGGGCTAACAGCCGTTTTCTCCGCGGAGAACGGTGTGGCACTGGCTATGCCAATGTCCTCATCTCGAAGTTTGTAGGATGGCCAAACGAAACGGCGTCCAACGTCACCGCTTGTTGCCGCGCGATCGAACCATCCTGGCATTGGACGGTCGCCCCGTCGGTACGAGCCTAGTAACTTCGAGAAGAAGACACTGGCATAGCCAGTGCCACACAAGAGAGGAGGAAGCGCTGGACACTTTCTTCTCCGCGCCCTCCGCGTCCTCCGCGGTAAAATCCTCTTCGCGATCTCTGAAAACTACGGCGTTTTTCAGCTTCTTGGGTCGGCAACCCCTTATCAAAATGGCGTTGCGGGCAACAATATCGCTGGAAACAGGGAGGATCTGGAATCTGGAAAGTGCCGCGCGTCTCAGGGCAGTCCGGTTCAGTCGGCGATCCTGAAACCTTGCATCGTTTTTGCAGCATGCTGCGGCGCTTTTTGAAGCCTTGGTCTCGTGTCGGGACCAAAGGCGTTCGTGGGTTTACCACTGGGGGAGCGAGGCGGCGCTTTTCACTGTCAGTGGCTTAAGTAGAGAATCTATGCGTCGGGATGACCTCCGAAATATCGTCATTATTGCCCACGTCGATCACGGCAAGACATCGCTAGTCGATTGCTTGCTCAAACAGAGCGGCCAGTTCCGCGAATCTCAGCTGCAAGAAGACCGCATCCTCGACAGCAACGATCTGGAGCGTGAGCGCGGCATTACGATCCTGAGCAAGAACATCGCGCTCAACTACAAAGGTATCAAGATCAACGTGATCGATACCCCCGGCCACGCTGACTTCGGTGGAGAAGTCGAACGCGTGGTCCGCATGGCCGACGGCGCTCTGGTGCTGATCGATGCCGCCGAAGGCCCGATGCCGCAAACCCGCTTCGTGCTCTCCAAGGCTCTCGAAGTGGGCGTCAAGCCGATCGTGGTGATCAACAAGATCGACCGCCCCGATGCCCGCTCGCTGGAAGTGCTCGACGAGGCGCTCGAGCTCCTGGTCGACCTGGGTGGCGAGAGCTACATGGACGACTTCACGCCCATCTTCGCATCGGCTCGCGAAGGCTACGCCACGCACGATCCGGCGGTCCGCGGCAACTCGATGGAGCCGCTGCTGGACTTGGTTCTGGAAAAGATCCCGGGGCCGGAGGTCGAGCCCGATGCGCCGCTGCAGATGCTGGTCACCAACCTCGACTGGTCCGAGTACGTCGGCCGCATCGCCATCGGTCGCATTCAAGCCGGTCGGATGAAGGCCGGCCAGGCAGTCGATCTGGCGAAGGACAAAGGCAAGGTCGTTCCCGCCTCGATCGCTTCGCTGTCGATGTTCGATAAGCTCGGCCGCGTCGAAGTGCCCGAAGCGATGGCCGGCGACGTGGTGGCGGTGGTCGGTATGGAAGACGTCGAGATCGGCGACACGATCTGCGCCCGCGGCGACGTGCGGCCGCTGGAGCGGCTGAAGGTCGACGAGCCGACGCTCGAGATGATCTTCAGCGTCAACAGCTCGCCCTTCGTCGGTCGCGATGGCAAATACGTCACCACGCGGCAACTCAAAGCTCGCCTGGAGCGCGAACTGGAGAAGAACGTCGCCCTGCGGATGACACCGGTCGAAGGGAGCGAAGCCTACGCCGTGCGCGGCCGCGGCGTGCTGCACCTGGCCGTGCTCATCGAGACGATGCGCCGCGAAGGTTATGAACTGTCGGTCGGCAAGCCGCGCGTGGTGACGCGAACAGTCGACGGCAAAACATATGAACCGTTCGAGACGTTGAACGTTGAAGTTCCCAACGAGAAGGTCGGACCGGTGATGGAACTGGTCGGCTATCGTCGTGGCACGGTCGAAGAAATGCTCCCGCGCGGGAACTACACGCTGCTGCGGTTCGACATCCCCGCTCGCGGCTTGATCGGTTTGCGGACGCGATTGCTCAACGCCACCCAGGGCACGGCGATCATCCACCATCGCTTCTCGGGCTACAAGCCGCAGGAAGGCGACGTGCCGCACCGCAGCAACGGCGTGCTCGTGTCGATGGTCACCGGCAAAGCGGTCGGCTTTGCCCTATTCGGACTTCAGGAACGCAGCGAACTGTTCGTCGCTCCTGGCGATGAGATCTACGAAGGAATGATCGTCGGCGAGAATGCCCGCGATAACGACTTGGTCGTCAACCCGTGCCGCGAGAAGAAGCTGACGAACATGCGTGCCTCGGGCTCGGATGAAAACATCATCCTCAAGCCGCCGCGCGTGCTGTTTTTGGAAGCGGCTCTGGAGTACATCGAGGACGATGAACTCGTCGAGATCACTCCCAAGTCGATCCGCCTGCGCAAGATGCAACTGCGTGAAGCCGAACGCCGCCGCGGCGCCCGCGCTGCCTCGCTGGCTTAGTGTGGTTTAACCGCGGAGACGCAGAGAGCGCGGAGGAGAACTCCGCGCCTCCGCGGTAAAAAGCCTCTTGATCACACCTGGGCGGTCGATAGAGCTTGGATGATTTCTTCGGCCGCGAGTCTTCCGGAGCGCGCGGTTTGTGGGATGCCGACGCCGGAGTAGGCTGCGCCGCAGAGGCGCAGACTACCGGTCGCTTCCGTCAGCCGCTTGAGTTCGGCGATGCGAGCTGTGTGACCGACGTGGTACTGAGGCATCGCTCGTGGCCAGCGCACGACGCCTTGCCAGCGACAGCCTTTGCCCGACCAGCCGAGGATCTCGCGCAGTTGCTGCTCGGCCATCGCAATCAGTTCCGCATCGCTGCGCTCGAGTACGTTGGCGTCCCTCGCGCCACCGAAGAACAAACGCATCAGCAGTTGATCATCGGGCGCCCTGCCGGCGTACTTGTTGCTCGTGTAGCTGATCGCCAACACGGGCCGCTTCTCGACCGATGGAACGATGAGCCCAAAGCCGTCGACGCGCTCGCGCAGTTCGCATCGATCCACAGCCAACACGACGACGCAGCTCGATGCGTACTCGATCGTGTCCAACACCCCCGCGATCTCGGGCTCGGGCGCTCGCAGCAATTGCGAAGCATGGTGCGCCGGAGCGGCGACGATCAAGGCGTCGCACTCGATCGCTTGGCCGTCGAGCCGCAGACGCCACCGGGGCGGCGAGGCACTCTGATCGGCGATGCGCTCGATCGATTGCACCGGCGTGTTGAAACGCACCGAGTCTGGACGCAGCGATTGAACCAGATGCTCGATCCAGTGGCTCATGCCGTGCCGCGGAGCGACGAATTGATCGTAGCGGGCTCCGCTGGCTCGACGAGCCACTGCGGCGGCGTCTTGGCGGCGAGCGGCCAGGTATCCGCGAATCAGTCCGCCATGCTCCCTTTCCATTTTGACGAACTGCGGCAGCGTCGCCTGCATGCTCAGTTTGGTCGGGTCGGCGGTGAAGATGCCGCTGACGATCGGTTCGACCAGGCGCTCGAACGCTTCGCGCCCCAGCCGCCGCGTGGCGAACGCGTCGAGGCTTTCGTCGCTCTCATCCTCGCGCCGCGGCACGAAGTATTCACCGAGCATTCGCAGCTTGCCCGACCACGACAGAGTCCGCGTCGCCATGATCGGCCACGCGCGCGTCGGCTGCATCAAACTGAAACCAACCGGAATCGGCTCGACGCGTCCTCGGCTGAGCACGAACGCTTGCCGGCCGTTCTGTTCGGGGCTGATCAGCTGGTCGGCGTAACCGGTCGCCTGACAGAGCTCGAGCGCATCGGGCATGAGCACGGCGAAGTTGTCGGCGCTGCGCTCGATCAAGTACGGTGGCTCGACGATCGTTTCGAGCACGCCTCCGGCCCGCGAGGAGGCCTCGAGGATTTGCACGTCGAGCTCAGGGGCTCGCTGCTGCAGTGTCCAAGCCGCCGCCAAACCGCTGATGCCGGCGCCGATGATGACGACCCGCTGGGCAGCAGGTTTGGGCTGTGGTAGATCGTTCATCGCGAAACCCATCGTGGACGAGCTTCGCAGTGGCGCTCATGCGCGCGGCCGTCAATCATGTTCGCTCCGCAGCCAGCGCATCGATCTTGGCAGCCAGAATAAAATCGTTTTCGCTCAGCCCATCGATCGCGTGCGTGGTGAGATCGATTCGCAGATGGCGATAGCCGGTGATGTGCAAATCGGGATGATGCTGCTCTTCTTCGGCCAAGCGTCCGACCGCATCGGCCAGCTTCATCGCTTCGACGAAATTTTTGAGCTTCCACTTGCGCGAGATCATCTTGCCATCTTCGCTGAGCGTCCACTGGTCGCCGAGCTGCCCGAGCTGCCTGGCCGCTTCCTCGCGCGAATAACGCGGCACGCCCCCTTCGCAAGGTTTGCAGCGCTTCGAAGTCAAATCGCAAGCAGATTGCGTTTCCATGATCACACCTTTCATTGAAGGGTAGGCACTTTTGTAACCCGACGCGTAAGCGAGGGACGCCGCGCATTGGGCTGTGGGCACCTCGTCTTATTCTCCGCGCCCTCCGCTTCTCCGCGGTAAATATTGGCATGCGATACACAATGGCGGGTTCGTCCCTCGCTTACGCGTCGGGTTACCAGAACGCACCGAAATACCGCCAACTATCCTACTCGCCGACGGCCAGCTCCAGCCAGAGGCTTGGATCTTCAACGACCGGCAGCGGCGGGCTGAGGCCCAGCGATTGCCAGCCCAGTTCGCGGTCGATCACGGCGGCATAGAATCCGAGCACGGGAAAATCGACGCGATCAAAACCGGTCAGCGCCTGCCAGTGCACGGCGGCGTTGAGATCGTAGCCGCCGGTGGTAAGTTTCGATTGCACGTACAGCAGTTTGTCGGGCGGCGGGCGCGAGTTCTCGCGAGCTCGGTTGATCGGTGCCCAGCCGGCGAACGGCTGCTCGCTCTTCGGCCCGCGCCCCAGCGGCGCAAAGACGAATCGGTGGCAGAAGCGCGTCGCTCGATGCACTTCGCGCGAGTTGCGAGTGTCGATCCAGAGATGCAGTCCGTCGCTATCCTCGATCCGCGACTCGCGACACCAAGGAAACTGACGCTTGCCGGTGACCGAAACGGACATGAACAGGCCGGTCTCGGATACGGCCAACTTCAGCGTCGCGAACTGGGCTTGGCCCGAGATGCTCGAGCCGGTGCTCGGCAGCTCGGCCTCCGGCGGCAGCTGCCAGCCTGTCTGACCGAATTTCAGCTCGGTCTTCACCGGACGCAGCTGCATCCGGAACAACAGGGCTGGATCGAACAATCGCTCGCCGGCGTCACTCACAGAATCGATCACCTTCTTATTCACATCAGCCGCTGCAGAAGGCGTGTGGCACTGGCTCTGCCAGTGTCTTTTTTTCGAAGTTTCCA
>JBQCEI010000625.1:0-7619 GCA_051960375.1 Aureliella sp.
CGGATCCCGAGGGCAACGTTCGCATCGAAGCCGAAGGCCACTGCTGGGGCCGCATCCTCACCGCCCAGCGCGGCCAAGGCGGCTTCGGCTACGACCCGCTCTTCGAAATCCCCGAGTACCATCGCACCTTCGCCGAACTCGGCAGCCCGGTCAAATCGGTGCTCAGCCACCGAGCGCGAGCGCTCGAGCATTTCGTGCAGCGGCTGTTGCGAGATTTCTAAACTCGTGCTCGTGCTCGTGCTCGTGCTCGTGCTCGTGCTCGATCCGGACCGGCTCAAACGCCCGAGAGGTGCCAGCCTCTCTCCACCGGTCCGCAATACCGTTTTGATACCCATCTGCCGCTTCTGCAACCGATTCATTTCGCTGCACCAACTTGGTGAGCATGGATACGATCCGCTTTAGATAGAGCTTTCCGTTGCGATTATTTTCGGGGTCGACTGATTCGCACGCTGCCAAAACGTCGTGAATGGCAGCGCACTCCAGGGCCGATCCACGGGCAATGTCGAAAAATCGGCTTCGGTCCTTCAGGCTGTGCTTGCCATTTCCCTCGGCAATGTTCAATGGAATGGACTGTGCCGCACGCAGCCACTGGTCTCTGGCATGGCGATCCAATGCTGACAGCCGGCGGGCAATGCCATATGAAAACGCGACGTATTCGATCGAGAGGCGATACACGTCAAGCTTTTCGTGGTCGAAGGTAGTGTCGTTCATTGTGGCGAGCTCCGAGAAAAGGCTAACCATCTAAAACGAGCACGAGCACGAGCACGAGCACGAGCACGAGCACGAGCACGAGCACGAGCACGAGCACGAGTGTTCGTCCGCGAGATATAATAGTGCTCTCGGCAAGCTCTTTTTGGGGAGGAGGCAAATACCAACCATGCACCATCGGCTGATCATCGCTGCGAGTTTGGGCCTGATGTTCGCGCTTGGAGCCAGCGCAGTGTTGGCTCAGCGGCAGCGGAAGCCGCAGCGGGCGGTGCCGCCGAAGTTCACTGGCAAAGAGTTTTCCGGCACCTTCTTCCCCGACGTCCGCAGCGTTCTGCAAGGCGAGCGGCCGACGGGCAAAGCGGCCGAGATGGCCGCTGCACCGGCCGGCGGCGCGGCGGGCGCAAGCGGTGCTGCTTCTGCTGGCGGCGACGCGGGTGGTGCCAGCGATGGCTGGGCCAAGCTCATCAGCGCCGGCACGCTCGAGGACATGGTCAAGAATTCGAAGCTGCGGCTGGACGAGCTGGTCGCCTCGCCAACGAAGTTCGCTGGCGGCTACGTCGATGCGCGGCGCGAGTTCTCGCTCGAAGCGCTGATGTTCGCCATCATCGAGCAGTACCCGGGGGACGTGCGTTGGAAGCGCAGCGCGGCGGTGGCTCGCGACTCGCTGGCTCGCATGGCGGCCAACGCCAAAGTCAGCTCACCCCAGGCTTACAAAGAAGCCAAGCAGCGCGTCGAGGATCTGGCCGAGTTGCTCAACGGCAACAACCTCGATGGCACGCCGAACTCGGAGCTGGTTTGGAGCGATATCATCGATCGCGTGCCGCTGATGCAACTGCTCGAGTGGGCGCAGCAAAAGCACATCAACCCATACTCCTCGAGCCCCGAGAATTTTAAGGAGCACAAGGAGGAACTGCAGCGGTTCGCCGAGTTGGTGGCCGTGCTGGGCAAAGCGGCTATCATGGAGGGTATGCCCGATGCTGCCGATTCCGAATATCGGGCCATCGCCGAACAAATGATGCAGCAGGCTCAGCAGATCAGTTTAGCGGTGCAGACCGATAACCCGGACATGGCGCGGCAGGCCGCCGGTCAGATGGGCCAGGCGTGTGTCAAGTGCCACGATGGGTACCGCTAAAACTGCTGTTTCATGTTTCACCGCCCAGACGCGGAGAGCGCGGAGAATTCTCCTCGCTCTCCGCGTCTCTGCGCTAAAGAGTTCCTACCAGAGTCAAAGATTCCGTGGGCATCCGCTTTCGTTGTCATCACTGCGAGCACGAGCTCAATTTGAAGGAATTTCAGGCTGGCCGACGCGCGCGTTGCCCGGTCTGTTCGGGGCGGTTTCGCGTGCCGACGACCAGTTGCGATTTCTCGACGCCGCTGGAAGATGACGAGCAAGAGCTGACGCCAGCCGCCGCCCGCGCCGATCAGCCGGGAGCTGGCGAGCCGGGAGCTGGCGGACCTGCACCCGGCGGGCCGGGTGCGGGTCGCAGTCAAGCTTCGCCGCCGTTTGAACTGAAGCAGCCGACCGCTGATCTGGAACGCTTCAAACGCACCCAGCCCGACGGCCAGCATCCAAGTGGTGCCAGCCCCAAGCCTTCCCCAAAGCCGGCTCGGCAGTCGAAAAAGCAGGCACCCTCCAAGGCCGCTACTTCAAAAGCCAAGGCCGCTGGGCAAGAAGTCGCTGAGAAAGCCCCGGTACACAACTCTGCTGCGACCGCTGCCAGCGCGGGGGCTCAAGATGTCGCGACTCAGCCGGCGAGTGCCCAATCTGGGTCAGCTCAGACGTCCGCAGCTCAGACATCTGCTGTCCAGTCGCCTCAGGTGGCTGTGGCCGGCAATGAAGCTGCCGCGCCGACGCCCTCGGCCGCTCGCAGCCCCGGGCTGCCGCGAGCGATCGTCGAAGCTCCGCAGGCGGTCTGGTATGTGCGCCCGCCCAGCGGCGGCCAGTTCGGACCGGCCGACAGCGCCACGTTCTATCAGTGGATGAAAGAGAACCGAGTGGCTCGCGAAGCCCTCGTCTGGCGCGACGGCTGGCCTCAGTGGATGACCGCCGGTGAGGCCTTCGAGGAATACTATGGCTCGCGATGGCTCCTGCCCGACACTGCCGCAGCCCCGGGCCAACCGGCCGAGCCGGTCTCGGGCGGCATTCCGGCAGAAGCCGCTGCGCCGGCGAGCGCCGGATCGGCTGATCGCCCAGTCAGCGCTGGCGTCGTCGAAGCCTCGATCGTCGGCGGCGCGGCCGAGCCCTCGAGCGTCGAGGCAGCTCCGGCGGGCGCTCTGGGCACCACTGCGGTTGGGACTCCGGTCGGCGTATCCCTGACCGCTCCGATCGGTAGCCCGGGTGTGGTTCGGCCGCTGGCTCGCCGCAAGCGTCGCAAGACCAACTATACTCTTTGGATCACCGTGCTGGCCGTCGTCGCCATCGCCCTGGTGGTCGTGCTCGTCGCCGTGCTGATGTCGCAGTGATCGAGCCCGAAGCCTCCTCCGCGCTTCGCCGCGTCTCCGCGGTAAAAAACATTCCGAAAAAACGCTCACAAGGAGTTCTACATGATGCTTCGATCGAGATCGTTGTTGCTCGCGCTGAGTCTGATGACGGGCACCGCCGCCTGCCTGGTGAGCACCGGGTTTGCTCAGGATCGCGCCGCCCAGAAAGAGGGCGATGCGAAAGCGGCTGAAGGAAAGGTCATGGAGCTTTCCGACGGCAAGCTGATCCTGCACGCGCCGGCCGAATGGAAACCGGTCCCGCCCAAGAGCCGCATCGTCGAGTACGAATTCGCCGCTCCGGCCGACGCCAAGCCCGACAATCAAGCGCGCATCACGGTGATGGGAGCCGGTGGGTCGATCGCCGACAACATCAACCGCTGGTACGGACAATTCGAGCAACCCGACGGCAGCTCGACCAAGGACAAGTCCAAGGCGGAAAAAATCCAAGTGGCCGGCCAGACCATTCACCTCGTCGACATTCCCGGCACGTTCAAGGACAGCGGCGGCGGGCCGTTTTTCCAACAGCGTCCGCCGGTGATGCGCGAAAACTACCGCATGCTCGGAGCGATCATCGAGACCAAGGACATGGGCCAGCATTTCCTCAAAGTGACCGGCCCGGCCGACACGGTCGAGAAGCTCAAGGACGGCTTCCGCAAGATGCTCGAAGGACTCGAAGTCAAGAAGTAATCTCAGGCTGGGCGAATAGGATCACCTCTCCTATACTGGTGGAGGTCATCAACCAATTGGACGCCTTGCGGTTGGAGCGACAATCGCAAGGCGTTTTTCGTATCCGCCGACTATGAGATTCCATGCCAACTGCTCAGGAAATCATTGCTTTGAAACATGCGCAGGCCCCCTTCTTCTTCGGGGTCGACGTCGGCGGCACGAATATCAAGATCGGTTTGGTGGATGACCACGGACAGACGCTCGGATACGAGGAAATCGAGACGCTCGAACCGGGCGGACCGCAGCAAGCAGTCGATCGCATCGCGGCTAGCTGTGCCAGGATCGCCGATGGCCTCGGCCTGTCGCGCTCGCAGATCAAAGCCCTGGGGCTGGGAACTCCCGGCACGATGGACATCCCGCGCGGCATGTTTCTCGATCCACCCAACTTGCCCAACTGGCACCAGTTTCCAATCCGCGATGCAGTGAGCACCGCCTGCAGTCTGCCGGTGGCGTTCATCAACGATGCCAATGCCGCCTCCTATGGCGAGTACTGGGTCGGCACCGGCGCGAAATTCGACAGCCTGATTCTGCTGACGCTCGGCACGGGCGTCGGCGGCGGCATCATTGTCGATGGTCACCTGGTCAACGGCGTCAACAGCTTCGGGAGCGAGTGCGGCCACATCATCGTCGACAGCCACCCCGACGCGCGGCTGTGCGTCTGGGGAGGAGGCCGCGGCCAGTTGGAAGCGTATGCCAGCGCCAGCGCCTTGGCTCAGCGAGCGGAAGAGGCTCTCCAAAAGGGAGCGGTCACTTCGCTGACGCGGCTGGCGATGGCTGGCAAAGCGATCACCGCCAAGCGGGTTTACCAAGCGGCCGAGCAAGGGGACGAACTGTCGCTGTCGATCATCGACGAGACCGCTTTCTTCCTGGGCATCGGCATCACGACGCTCGTCCATACGATCGATCCCGGATTGGTGGTGCTCGGCGGAGCGATGAACTTCGGCGGTTCCAAGTCGCCGGTCGGACAGCGCTTCCTGCAAAAGATTCGCACCGTTTTTGCCGAACGCACTTTTCCCAACGTGCTGGCGGGCACGACAATTGATTTTGCCAGCCTCGGTGGTGACGCCGGCTACATCGGCGCCGCTGGCATTGCACGCAAACAGTTCATGTCTTGAGAGGGATGGCAGTAACTTTAGCCTAATATGTCGAACATCGATCGTTCTCACATTCGCAACTTTTGCATCATTGCCCACATCGACCACGGTAAAAGCACGCTGGCCGATCGCCTGCTGGAAAAAACCGGAACGGTCAGCTCGCGCGAGATGCGCGAGCAAATTCTCGATGACATGGAACTGGAGCGTCAGCGCGGGATCACGATCAAGGCGCGAGCCGTCGCCCTGCGGACGATGCATGAGGGGCAGCAGTACGAGCTGAACCTGATCGACACTCCCGGCCACGTCGACTTTCACTACGAAGTCTCGCGCAGCCTCACGTGCTGCGAAGGAGCTTTGCTGCTGGTCGATGCCTTTCAAGGGGTCGAAGCCCAGACGATGGCCAACGCTTACGCCGCCATGGAGCACGACTTGAAGATCATTCCGGTGATCAACAAGATCGACTTGGTCCACGCCCGCGTCGACGAAGTGCTGGTCGAGATGCAGCAGTCGCTCGGTATCGATCCAGATGAAGTGATCAAGTGCAGCGGCAAGACCGGCGTCGGAGTCGAAGATCTGATCAAAGCGATCATCGAACGCATCCCGGCTCCCAAGGGCGACCCGAACGCGCCGCTGCAAGCGATGGTGTTCGATTCGCACTACGATGACTATCGCGGCGCAATCACTTACGTCCGCTTGATGCAGGGCACGGTCAAAAAGGGTGAAAAGGTGCGCTTGATGAGCGCCGACACGACGCACGAAGCGCTCGAGCTGGGCCAGTTCGCGCCGCAGCGCAAGCCCGTTCCGTCGCTTAGCGCCGGGCAGGTCGGTTACATGATCTGCAACATCAAGTCGCTCAAAGAAATCCACATCGGCGATACGGTCACCGTTCCTGGCGCCGGTGGCGCGCCGGCTCTGCCCGGCTACGAAGAGCCCAAGCGGATGGTGTACTGCGGGCTCTATCCGAGCGACGGCCAGGACTTCAGCGAGCTGCGCGACGCGCTCGAGAAGCTCAGCATCAACGACCCGAGCTTCGAGTTTCAGCCCGAGTCGAGCGAAGCGCTCGGCTTCGGCTTCCGCTGCGGCTTCCTTGGCCTGCTGCACATGGAGATCGTCCAGCAGCGTCTCGAGGGCGAGTGCGATGTCGATCTGGTGCAGACCGCTCCGAACGTCACCTACGAGATCCTGAACAAGCGCGGCGACGTGCTCGAGATCCACCGGCCGCAAGAAGTGCCCGACTCGGGCGATATCGAAGAGTTTCGCCAGCCGATCGTGCGCGTCAACTTCGTCGTACCGACCGATCAGATCGGGCAAGTCATGCGGTTGTGCCAGGACCGCCGCGGCGTGCAGCGATCGACCGAATACCTGTCGGCCACCCGGGCGATGATCACCTACGATTTGCCGCTGGCCGAAGTGATCTACGACTTGCACGACAAACTCAAGAGCGCCACGCGCGGCTACGGCACGATGGATTACGAAGTCGTCGGTTACGAGCCGGCCGACCTGGTCCGCATGGATATCCTGGTCAACGGCAAACGCGTCGATGCGCTAAGCGTCATCTGCGATCGCCGCGATGCTGATCGCCGCGGACGAGCGGTGGTCAAGAAGCTCAAAGGGGAACTCGAACGCCACATGTTTGAAATCGCCGTGCAAGCGGCCATCGGGACGCGAGTCATCGCTCGCGAAACGGTGCCGGCCATGCGCAAGAACGTGACCGCCAAGTGCTACGGCGGCGACATTTCGCGCAAGCGCAAGCTCTGGGCCAAGCAGAAAGAGGGCAAGAAGCGGATGAAGTCGATCGGCTCGGTCGACATCCCGCAAAAGGCCTTCATGGCCGTGCTCGAATCGGGCAACCCCGACTAGCTCTATCTCATTTTCACCGCGGAGAACCCAGAGAACGCGGAGGAAGACAATGTTTTCCTCCGCGTTCTCTGCTTTTATCTCTGCGCCTCTGCGTTAAAAAACTACCGCGCGCTATCTTGTGCCAAAACCGCGCGCCTGTGCGGTGCCATGCACGTTCTGCCCACCACCTCTGGGCCTGAGTGTCGCGGATTGTCGCTGCAATTGCGTGGCAATCGTTGCATTGACGCGTGTTTCTGCGAGTTGGCCCGCAAGCTGCAAATAGGGGCGAACCATTCCGAGAATGGACCGCCCCCAGCAGCGAGGCTTGGATGGCTGCGGTTCTCTCCCACCAAGGACACAGCGTTTCTGATTCAATGTTATATAAAACTTTCAACAGTCCTAATTGTGCAAAATATCTATTAAGACATGAACCAGTGCGATTAAGCGCGAGCCGGTACGGATGCGACATTAAGTCGTTAATGCATATTGCGACTGACTTTCACGCTCGCTGCTTGAGAAACTCGATAGTTTGAGCGCTGCACTTTCCTTCGATGCGTCCGTCTACCAGTGGCTGCGTCATTTTTCCTCGTGGACAGTGCGCGAAATCGCTGGTCAAGTTGTTGGAAGCGTGGGGGGCGGGGCGAAAAAAAATAAAAAAAACACAAAAAAAAAAAAAAAAAAAAAAAAAAAAAAAAAAAAAAAAAAAAAAACAACAACAAAAAAAAAAAAAAAAAAAAAAAAAACACAAAAAAAAAAAAACCCACCACACCC
>JBQCEI010000626.1:0-3757 GCA_051960375.1 Aureliella sp.
CGACGAGACGTGGGAGTATCACTTGCGGCGACACGACTATTCGCGGTGGTTCCACGAGGTGGTGAAAGACGACGATCTGGCCAGCAAAACCGAGTCGATCGAGCAGGACCAGTCGCTGCCACTGAAGGATAGCCGCGAAGCGATCATTCGCGAGATCCGGGAACGCTTCGAGCCGAAATGGTAAGCGGGCGGATCATCCAGCTTTTTTACCGCGGAGGCGCGGAGAAAGAACGCATAGTACTCAGTACCTGTATTGAAGTTGTCGATTTGTACAGCTCTTGTGTGGCACTGGCTTTGCCAGTGGCTCTTGTTTCGAAGTTCACTGCGTTCCAAGCCCAACTAATCACCAATGCAGAACTTTCTACAGCATAATGGCGGCCGCATTGGAACGTTTCAACGGGGGGCTGACCCTTCAACTTCGAAGCAGAAGAACACTGGCATAGCCAGTGCCACACGCTCAGATCACAACTTCAAACGTAAGTAACCTGTGAGGCTTGGATGCGAAAATGCATAAGGATCAATCGCCGCTCGCCGAACGGCTCTTAAAGCGCGCACTCGATGATGTCGGCACTCACGCCTTGATAATGCTCGATCCCGACGGCGTGGTGGTCGGTTGGCTGGCAGGAGCCGAACGGCTGCTGGGCTACAAGGCCGAAGAGATCATCGGCCGCAATGCCTCGATTCTGTTTACCCCCGAGGATCTGGAAAAGGATCTCGCGGCGTGCGAGCTGACCACTGCGACTGCCATAGGCGAATCGGAAGATGATCGCTGGCAGGTCCGCAAAGACGGCGGCCGGATTTGGGTCAGCGGGACCGTGACGGCGCTGCACCACGAGGATGGCAATGTGATCGGGTTTGCCAAGATCATGCGCAACCGAACCGATCAAAAGTCGCATCTCGAAACGCTCGAGAGCCGCGTGTCCGCCTATCACAAGGCCGAGCAGCGAAAGAATGCGTTCATCTCGACCTTGGCCCACGAGCTGCGCAGTCCGCTGGCCGCTCTGCTCAATGCCACGCAGTTGCTACAGCGCTCGCAGTCGGTATCGCCCGAGCTTACTTTGACTGTCAACATGATTCGCCGGCAAACCGAGTTCATGGGGCGCATGATCGACGACTTGCTCGAAGTCGCTCGCACGGCTGCCGGCAAAGTACAACTGCAGAGAGAATGGATGGTGCTCCAGGACGTGGTCCTGCAAGCCGTCGAGACTTGTCGTCCATCGCTGGACGAACGCACACAAATGTTGCAAGTCATCATGCCGCAAGTGCCGGTGCATTTGGACGCCGACCCGCTTCGACTGCGGCAAGTGTTCATCAACTTGCTCGAGAACGCGGCCAAGTACACGCAGTACGGCGGCACGATTTGGGTCAAGGCGACGACCGAAGGCGATGAAGCAGTAGTGCGCATCGCCGACACCGGCATCGGCATCCCGCCCGAGATCATGCCGCATATCTTCGATCTGTTCACGCAAGCCGATTTTGCGCATCGCTCGCAGGGTGGCCTCGGAATCGGCTTGTCGGTCGTCAAGGACACCGTAGCGCTGCACGGCGGCAGCGTGCAAGCAGCCAGCGACGGCCTGGGCAAAGGAAGCGAGTTCACCGTCCGCTTGCCGCTGCCAAGAACCAAGGAAGTGTCTGAGAAGTTTCTCGACTCCCCCTCGCCCCGCTTCGGGGAGAAGGGGCCGGGGGGTGAGGGGCCGGAGCGGAGATAGTTTCAGCCTTGGCAGACAAACGCGGTTCGGCAGGCCGCTGTGGCAGGTTCGTCCCTCGCTTACGCGTCGGGTTACAAGAATTGCTGACTTTCAAAGCGCGTAAATGCCCTTTTTACCCGCGGAGACGCAGAGAGCGCGGAGCCGATGGACGCGACGAGAGATCAACAAGAAATCGTCCAGTGGCTCAGCTGTTCTCAAGCGTACCCCAATCGCCCCGAGTCGATCGAGCATCTCGAGACGCACATCTCGCATGTGTTTTTAGCCGGCAACCGCGTCTACAAGCTCAAGAAGCCGGTCAAGTATGATTTCCTAGACTTCTCTTCGCTGGCCGATCGCCAGCGGGCTTGTCGCGAAGAGCTCCGGCTCAATCGCCGACTGGCCCCCGACATTTACCTGCGGATGATGGCGGTGGTCCGCCGGGCCGACGGTGGTTTTGAAATGCGCGATGCAGAAGAAGCCGTCGAATCGGAGCGGATTGTCGATTGGCTGGTCGAGATGCGGCGGCTGCCGACCGAGCTGACGCTCGACGCGTTGCACCGGAGCGGCGAACTGAATCGGCAGCACAGCACGCGGCTGGCCGAGGCGTTGGTCCGCTTCTACCGCTCGCTTGCTCCGCTGGAAGTTTCACCCGAGGAGTATCGCGAGCGTTACACGCAGCATGTGCGGGCAAATTTGCACGAGCTGCTGGGCGCCAGGCGTCGGCTCTCGCGCCCAGCCGTCCAGCGTGCGCATAGCTTCCAGCTTCAGCTCTTGCGCCTGTGCCCCGCGCTCTTCGATGCTCGCGTCCGCTCGGGCTTGATCGTCGACGGACATGGCGACTTGCGGCCCGAACATATTTGCTTGAGCGAGCCGATTGCGATCTTCGACTGCATCGAGTTCAACGCCGAATTACGGCGGATCGATGTCGCTGACGAACTGGCTTTTTTAGCCGAGGAGTGCGACTGCTTGGGCGCGCGGTGGGTGGGACCTGCTTTGCTCGAGGCATACCAAGCGGCCGGCGGCCATGAGGTGCCAGCGATTCTTTTCGACTTCTATAAATCGTATCGAGCCTGTGTGCGATCGAAGGTGGCAGCACTTCGCGCCGATCAACTCGACAGCCACGCGCAGCAACCGGCCGACGAAGAAGCTCGCCGGCATCTGGCTCTGGCCGACGAGTATGCTCGTCCTTGGAATCGGCCGCTGGTGCTGTTAGTCGGTGGACTGTCGGGCACTGGCAAGACGACGCTTGCTTCGGCGCTTGCCGATGCGCTCGGCGCGGAAATGCTTCGCACCGACATCATCCGCAAAGAGATCTTTGGCGCCGGTCCGCACATAACCGGAAGCGACAGCGGCATCTATCGACCCGAGGCTCGCAAGCGCGTCTACGCCGAGATGATCGCGCGCTTGAAATCCTTGCACGCCGAGCAGCTTTCGGTCGTGCTCGATGGAACGTTTTCGACGCATGAGATGTTGCGAAGCGCTCAAGCGGTCATCAAGCAACCGCAGACGATCTTCTTGGCGATCCAGTGCGTGTGCCGAAAAGAATTGGCGATGGAGCGCATCGGCGTGAGGCTCGCCGAAGGACAGGACGCTTCCGATGCTCGCGCTGAGATTCACGAAATGCAGCACATGCAGTGGGAAACTTGGCCGGCCGACGTGCCCCAAATCCAGGTCGACACCGAACAGCCGATCGATGCGCAGGTCGAGGGCGTGTTGCAAACGCTGGCGGCGCGGTATGGTCTTGCTTGATGAGTTAACCGCCAACACTCGAAACCCGACGCGTAAGCGAGGGACGAACCCGCCACTAACGCAAGAACAAGGTTGAGCAGGCCTTAGTGGCGGGTTCGTCCCTCGCGTGCGCGTCGGGTTACAAGGCTCGCTACCAGTAGTCCAGTGTGGCACTGGCTATGCCAGTGTCTTCTGCTTCGAAGTTTGAGGGTCACAAACACCGCTACGGCGTTCCAATACAAATTGGACTTCGGCGAGGAGGTGCTGCAAGACGGTTCGCCATCAGCCGATGTTAGGGCGCTTCAGCGCGGTAAACTTCGAAAAAAGAGCACTGGCATAGC
>JBQCEI010000627.1:0-2511 GCA_051960375.1 Aureliella sp.
ATGAGCTTGAACGCGACGATCGGTTCAGCTCGGGCGATCGCGGACGGCGTTGCCGGATCTTACAAGTTGCTTCGAAGCGTGACGACGGCGGTAACCGCTTCGGTGATGGCGCTCACCGGCGCTTCGACGTCCAACACCGTGGCCGTTACTGCATCGACCGCGGCGACGGCTACCTTTGTCACCGTCAGCCGAGTAGCGGCAACTTCATCGCTTGCCGTTGGAGCCGCTAACGCAGTGGCAACCCAGTCGTATGGAGCATTGACGGGCTCGCTGATCCTCGCCAACAACCAAATGAAGCAATTCGTCGCGCAGTCGATGTTGATTGCTGCAATGTCGCGCAGTTCCAAGCCCGCGACGTTGAAGCCGGTCGCAGGCTTGATCGGTGGCGCGACTATGAGCGTTGCACAAGAGGCGGTCACCGATGCGACGATCGTAACTCGATCGAGCGGCGTTGTGGCTCGCGCGCTTGGAACGATTGGCACTTCGTTTACCAGTGTCTTCGGTGGCATCGCCGCGGCCTTCACAAGCTCGACGGCCGCGATTGTTGCGGGGACGGCGCTGATTGTCGGTGCTGTGGTTTATGTCGCGAACCGAGCCGGATTAATCGCTCCGGTGTTCAATTACGTGAAGCGATCGGCCGCGGAGCTGTTCGCGTTCCTGCAGAAAGTCTTCGGCGGCATATCGACGGCGCTAAGCGATGGCCAATACCAAGAAGCGGCGCAGATCCTTTGGGCCGGCGTGAAGGTCGCGTTTTACCATGGACGTCGCGAGCTGATCATTCTGACCGATCACAACTTTCGGCAGATGCTGAACCGCTTGCTCGACTTTGGAATCGCGTTTGGCGAAACGATCAAAGATATCTTCATGCAGATCCCGCGCATTCTGCGTGCGGTGCTGACCGGCGGCGAAAGTATCGTCACGATCATCAAAGAAGCCTTCCAAGGCAACATGACCGGCGAAGGTAGCTTTTTGAAGAACGCGGAAGACTCGGCACAAAAGGAATTGGACCGGCTGCTGAAGAACCAAAAGGACAGGCACAAAGCGAACGCTCCGGCGGCCGCGAAATCGGACGGCAAGGGAGGCCTGCTCAATCCAACCGCCAATCAGTCCAGCGCGAGCGATGACGAACGCAAGAAGGCCGCAGAGGAAGCGCAAAAAGAAGTCGATAAGCGTATCGAGTCGCTGAAGGAAGAAGCCAACGAGCTGCGGCTAGGAGCCAATGCGGCCGATCTGCTCAAGCTCAAGCAGCAAGGCGCGACCGACGAACAGCTGCGAGCGGTTGCCAATCTTCAGAAGCAACGCGACGAACTGAAGGCCAAGCAGAAAGCCGAAGAGGATGCCAAGCAGAAGGCGGAAGAAGCCAAGAAGGAAGCCGAGAGCACGCGAAAGGACCTGATCGAAAAGGGGAAGGCGATGGCGGAAGAGGTCCGGACGCCCTTCCAGGTTCTTCAAGACAAGATGCGTGAAATCGATCAGATGTTGGCCGGCGGCTTCATCGACAAGCAAACGGCCGTACTGCAGCGACAGCAGGCCCTTGGCGAGTTCCAGCAGCCCATGCGCGACGCGATCAAGAGCGGCCGCAACAACGTGGCTGAAATCAACAGTCAAGCGGCGATGGACATCATCATACGCAACCAGCGGACCTTCGGCATGGGGCCGGGCACGCCGAAGAAGAACCCGCTTGAAGACTACGCGCGTCAGCAGCGCGACTATCTGAAGATCATTGCGGATCAGGGCGGCAAGGTCCCGGCCGGCGGCGTAAGGGTCACGACTCGGAGGATTCCATAATGGCGCTCGTTCGCAAGAGACTGATTGGCATAACGGGCGGCGAAGACAAAGAGGGGCCGCGCTACGATCTGGTCTATTGGGTCAAGGTCGATAGCACCGACGAAGGACCGGCTACCGTTCGCAGTTACGTTGGCTGGTCCTATGGCGACGTTTACACGTTCGGATCGGAAACCGATTCGCTCGCGCGTGCGACGTCGATCACTGAGAAGCCCATCGGAACGAGCCGCTACGAATGGGAAGTCACTGTTAGCTTTACGCGGCCACCGAAAGAGGACAGCGGGCAGGCATCGGAAAACCCGCTCGCTGATCCAATTCAAATCGAGTGGGGATACGAAGACAGGCAGATTGCGGTCGAACGTGACGTAAACGGAACCTGGATCTGCAATGCGGCTCAGGATCGATACGACGAAATTATCTACGCCGATGACTTCCGCCGCTTGGTCACTATCACACGCAACGAAGCGACGTTCCCGAAGGCGTTGGCCGATGCACTGTCGAACAAGCTGAACGCGGCCGTCTGGAACGGCTATGCGGCGAAGACGGTGAAGCTGAAGCCGATCACAGCGAGCCGAGCGTACAACCAGGCGATCGGGCTCTATTGGGTCGTTCGCTATGAGTTTCAATTCGCTCCGATCGGCGGCGACTGGAAGCGTTACATTCTGAACGCCGGTTTGAATCAAATCGTCTCCGGCCAGAAGAAGCGAATCACTGACGACGAAAGTA
>JBQCEI010000628.1:0-5036 GCA_051960375.1 Aureliella sp.
AACGGAGATAACTTGTCCACGAGGAAAACTACGACGATGGTCCGGGGTATGCTTTGTCGCACCCGAAGCTGGCATGGCTCGTCTGGCCAGCTTGGCTGTGGTCGTTTTTGGGTCCGAGGTTCGCACATTCGGCGAACATGCTCAATCGTCAGGAGATATAGCAGCATCAGCCCGAATCGAGCTGCCCAGTCGAGCTGGTTAGGGCACGAATTTTTGCATCATTTGCTGACTTAAAGCGACAAGGAAATTTTGTTCGCCGTAGTCACCCGGGCCCGGTTTTTGGGTAGACGCGGCGGGGGGCATGGGGAACAATTAGGCTGCCCCAAATCCTGAAGTGCGCGGCACCGGTGCCCGCGGGCGGTGGCAGTCGATCGTGAAAGAGTTCTTGAATATGCAAAAAGGCAAACGTTCTGGCGTTCGTCACTACCGCCAGGCAGTTGGACCACTGGTCCAACCGGTCAATGAAAAAGATGTTGCCGAGCTGCTCAGTGGCCGAGCACCGACCGAAGCTTCCTCCGTACTGAAATGGAACTCGGGCAAAGCCCACGTAGTCTCCGCCAATAACATCAACTGGGGCGCGGCCATTTGGCTCGGACTGATCCACGTCGGTGCTCTGGCGGCGCTGCTCCCTTGGACCTTCTCGTGGTCGGGACTGGCACTCGTCTTCGCTCTGCACTGGCTCTGCGGCTGCATCGGCATCACGCTGGGCTATCATCGCATGCTGACCCACGGCAGCTTCGCTACGCCGAACTGGACGCGGCGGCTGATCGCTTCGATCGGTTGCCTGGCCGGTGAAGGGCCGCCGCTGATGTGGGTCGCCAATCACCGCCTGCACCACGCGCGCAGCGATCAAGAAGGCGATCCGCATTCGCCCAACGACGGCGGCTGGTGGAGCCACGTTTTCTGGCTGGCTTACAACGTCGGCGGCAAGGACTCGAAGGAGTTCTATCGCAAGTGGGCTCCCGATCTGCAGCGCGAGCGCTTCATGCGTTCGCTCAACGTGGCTTTCATTCCGATCAACGTCGCTGTGTCGCTGGCCCTGACGGCGATCGGTTATGCGATCGGCGGCTGGCAGCTGGCCATCTCGTGGCTGGTGTGGGCAGTCTGCGTGCGCATGGTGCTGGTGCTCCACGCAACGTGGCTGGTCAATTCCGCGAGCCACATGTGGGGCTATCGCAACTACGAAACCCGCGACAAGAGCCGCAACAACTGGTGGGTCGCTCTGGTGACCTACGGCGAAGGCTGGCACAACAACCATCACGCTCATCCGCGCATGGCCAAGCATGGCCATCGCTGGTGGGAGTTCGACATGACGTTCATGGTCATCCGCGCCATGCAGGCTCTGGGACTGGCTTGGGATGTCGTCGATTACCGCAGCAAGAGCGAGAAGACGGCTAAGGCGGGCTGAGCCTCAGACTTGAAAAGTTAGTAATCGCAAACGCCACCGATCGTCTGATCGGTGGCGTTTTTCGTTTTGTTTTTTAACCGCGGTGGACGCGGAGAGCGCGGAGGCAAAGATCTAAGTGATATTGCCCGGGCCCGCTCAGTCTTGGTAGGAGGATTCGTGGAGGAGAGTCTCTGCGCATCTTGCGCGCACTTTTGAACGTGCGTGTTTTCGGTACTGAGTTGGAGTGGACCATTGAAGCGAATTGCGAGCACTGGCATATTCGTGCTGGCAATCGCAGCCGCTTTCACCAGCACGCTACCCGCGCAGTCCAACGCGGCTCCATCGCCAGAGACCCTGCCTGCACCCTTATCGACCGCGCCGCTCTTTGGTCAAACAACGCTCGCGCCGACGACCGAAGCGTTCTCGGCTCAAGTGTCGCCCTCGCTAGCGATCGATCCGCTGGTCGGTTCGCCCCCCGAGCTCAAGCTCGACGCCGCGCGGACCGCCGCCTGGTACTTTCCCTGGACCTTCATTCCGCTGGACGGCTGGACCAACAGCGCCGAACTCGGCATCAACGGTTCGAGCGGCAACGCCAACTCCTACAGCTTCCAGACCGGGGCGCGGTTCAAGCGCAAGACCGATGCGCACCTGTTCGATTCGCGCATCACTCATAACCGCACTCAGTCCAACGGCATCGAGAAACAGAACAACGCGCTCTTCTTCACCGACTACGAACGCTTCTTCGCCGATTCACCGGCGAGCGTCTTCATGAAGCAAGGTGTCGAATACGATCGCTTCAAGGCGTTCGACTTGCGTTACAGCACCAGCGCCGGTGTGGCGTATCGCTTCATCAGGACCGACCACCTCAATTTGAAAGGCCGCTTCGGTTCGGGTACCTCGCGCGAATTCGGCGGGCCGGAAGATCGCTGGCTGTTCGAAGGTGTGTTCGGCGGCGACTACGAGCATCAATGGAACAAACGCAACAAGTTCATCGCGCGGTTCGATTACTTCCCCGAGTGGAAAGATTTTTCCAATTACCGCATCATCTCCGATACCGCCTGGGAAATGCTCTGGGACGAGCACGGCAATTTGTCGCTGAAGATCGGCGCGATCGATCGCTACGACAGCACGCCAGGCGGAAAGCAGCCCAACGATTTGACCTATTCGATGCTGCTGCTGTATAAGTTTTGACCGAGCATTTTTAACGCAGAGACGCAGAGAGCGAGCAGAGAACGCAGAGAAGGGGAGACGCATGCCAGATGCAACACTGCTTAGCGGCCTGAAGCTCGATCCGGAACTGGCGGCAGTGGTTGGCAAGGCGCCCAAGCCGGCGGTCGGGGCCGGGCATGTTGAGCGGGCGACCGCGGCGGCGCTGGCTACGTGGCTGGCGAAACATCCCGAGACGCCCAAGGCTTGCCAGGCCGGACTGTGGCTGCTGGCCGGCGACCTGAATCACTCGCATACGCTCAGCCAAGAACTGCACACCGCCGAGGGCTCGTACTGGCACGGCATCATGCATCGCCGCGAAGGGGATTTCGAGAACGCCAAGTACTGGTTCCGCCGCGTCGGCCAGCATCCGGTCTTGGCGGAGCTGGCGGCCGAGGCCGGTGCGCTGCGCGACGAGTGTGGCGAGGGCGAGCTGCCTTGGCGTGAGCTCGGCGATCCGCGCTCGGTGGCGGACTCACTGGTCGATTGTTGCCGGGCGAATGCTTCGCCGGCGGTCGAGGAGTTGGCTTGGCGCGAGTGGCAGTTGTTGTTTCGGTACTGCCACTCGCTCTCGCTGTAGTCGTTTACTCGTTCCCGGGCTCTGCCTGGGAACGCACTGCTCGCGAGGCTCTGCCTCGCTGCAGTGTCTTGAAGCTTGACGGTAACGCTTAGCTTATGGGCGGGTCCTGGGAGGCGGAGCCTCCAAGACAGTGCGTTCCCAGGCGGAGCCTGGGAACGAGGTGGAGCAGAGAGCGCGGAGGCGCAGCCGCTTTACGCTTCGACGAGCTTTTGGAGTTTTTCGATATAGCGGGGGATGGCTTCTTTGGGTTCTTCTTGGCCTTCGTATTCGAGGGCTACCCAGCCGCTGTAGCCGGCGTCGCGGAGGATTTTTAGGACGCGCTGCATGTCGGTTTCTTGGCGCTTGCCGGAGACGGTAACTTCGATCTTCAGCTGCGCATTGACTGCGTACGGAGCGATCGTCTCGAGCTCGGCGTACGGATCGTCGCCGGAAGTGAAATTGCCCGAGTCGAAGTTCACGCCGAAGAAGGGCGAATCGACTTTGCGGACGATCTCGAGCAGTCCCTGCGACTTGGCAGTCACGCCGCCGTGATTTTCCAAGGCGAGCCAGACGCCTTTCTCTTCGGCTCGCTTGCAAGCCTTCTGGCAAGCGGCTGCGCAGCGCTCGACGGTCGCTTCCCAGCTGTCCCCTTTGGGCTGCGTGCCGGCGAAGATGCGGATGGCCGGCGCGCCGAGCAGCGCATAGCGGTCGACCCACAGGTTCGTGTGCTCGATGTCCTTGGCCACTTTGTCCGAATCGCTTTGGCAGAAATCGTTGCGGATCGCGCCGCCAGAGACTGTGATGCCACGCAGATGGCAGTGCCGCTTTAGCTTCAAGATGTAGTCATCGTCGACCGATTCGGGGAAGTAATAACTGGTCAGCTCCGCGCCGGGCAGGCCCAGCCCGTGGCAGTAATCGACAAAATCGAACAAGTCCATCGACTTGCGCCCCTGTTTCGAGTCGGCCAGGTATTTCCGCATCGAGTAAGCGGCCAGGCTCAGTCGAATCTGTCCAGGCTTGGGGCGATCAAACGGCTCGATGGCCAGAGCGGCCGGAGCGAGCGAAGCCGAGGAGAGAGCTGCCAGAGCCGAGCATCCCAGGAGAAAGTCGCGACGTTTCATGAAGCGGGACCCTTTGTGAATCGGTGCAGAGGGTTTAAGTTGGTGAGGCTGGAGAACGAAATCATGTTAGCTAAACGCGTCATCCCATGCCTCGACGTCGACCGAGGACGAGTGGTAAAAGGGACGAATTTTCTGAACCTCCGCGATGCGGGCGATCCGGTCGAAGTAGCCGCCCGCTACGAGCGCGAAGGGGCCGACGAGCTGGTCTTTCTCGACATCACGGCCAGCCATGAAGAGCGGGGCATCATGCTGGATGTCGTCCGCCGCACCGCCGAGCAAGTCTTTATGCCGCTGACCGTCGGCGGCGGCATTCGCACGCTGGAAGACATCCGCGCTTTGCTCAACGCGGGCTGCGATAAGGTCTCGATCAACAGCACGGCTTGCAAAGATCCCGACTTCGTCCGCCAAGCGGCCGAGCGCTTCGGCAGCCAGTGCATCGTCGTGAACATCGACCCCAAGCGAGTGATCAAGGACGGCCGCGAAGTTTGGGAAGTGCACATCAACGGCGGCCGCAAACCGACGGGGCTCGAAGCGGTGCCGTGGGCTAAGAAGGTCGAAGAACTCGGCGCCGGCGAAATCGTACTAACGTGTATGGATCGCGACGGCACCCGCGATGGCTATGACCTCGAAATCACGGCCGCGGTGAGCCGGGCTGTCGGGATCCCGGTCGTCGCCAGCGCCGGAGCAGGGCCGCCCGAGCACTTGGCCGACGCGCTCGAGTTCGGAGTGGCCGACGCCGTGCTGGCGGCCAGCATTTTTCACT
>JBQCEI010000629.1:0-8457 GCA_051960375.1 Aureliella sp.
GGTTTCAATTCGCCCGGTTTTGATCTGGCGCTCTATCCGCGGCTGGGCCTTTCCGGCGAGACCGCTCGAACGCATGTCGGCTTCATGGGCTGTCACGGCGCGCTCAACGCCCTGCGCGTGGCCAGGGCGATAGTGGCTGCCGACCCCTCGGCGTGCGTCCTGCTGTGCGCGGTCGAACTCTGCACGCTTCACCATCAATACACCGACCAACCGCAGCAGGTCGTGGCCAACAGCTTGTTTGCGGACGGAGCGGCGGCAGCGGTGATCCGAGCGGCTCGAGGCAGCAACGGCCACGCTGCCCTTGGAGGCGATCGACGCTGGCAGTTCATCGCCAGCGGATCGTATTTGATGCCCGACTCGGAAGAGATGATGAGCTGGCGGATTGGCGACAACGGGTTCACGATGACCCTTTCGGCTCAAGTGCCGGAGCTGATTAAAACGCAGCTGCGGCCTTGGCTATCGGCGTGGCTGGGCCGTCACGGCCTTTCCCTCGAATCGATCGCGACCTGGGCGGTGCATCCGGGCGGGCCGCGGATCCTGAGCGCGGCGGCCACTGCGCTCGACTTGGCTCCCGACGCGTTGGCGGCCTCGGCCGACGTGCTGGCGACGTGCGGAAACATGTCCTCGCCCACGATTCTGTTCATTTTGCAGCGTCTGGCAGCCGCGCAGGCCACCGGCCCGTGCGTGGCCCTGGCCTTCGGCCCCGGCCTGGTGGTCGAAGCGACGCTGCTGGGCTAATTGGGCGCTGCCTTTTCCCCACGCAACAAGGCGTTTGCTGCCCTCTCTGTGTTCCCCGGCCCGGGCGTCTCTGCATTAAAACTCCCTCTGTGCGCCTGCCGCCGGAACCTCTGGCCGGGCGTGGGGTTACTACACCCTAGCGGAGCACCCTGGGGACATTTTCCAGATGACGAACCTTGCCCGGTCGACTAAAATTGTGCATTGCTCCCGCCTTCCCGCGTGCGGCCTCCCTCGGGATTAAGTCCACCGCGGCCTCGACCCATCCCACCCTGCAACCGAAGTTTTTTGTATCTGCGGAGTTATGACAATGGCCCATCGCCCAACGTGTAGGCACGCAGGCAGCCATCCCAGCGCCTCCCCGATCCGCCGTCGCGGTCGGAAATCCCAGCGGCCTGCCCGGCATGGACGCATGCTCATCATCCTGGTCGCGATGCTAGGCGTCTTCGGCGGCGGTGGCTATGCCCTCTATCGCACCTACGGCAGCAGCCGCGACAGCGCGGCCACTGGCCCGCTGCTCAACAAAGTCATCCGCGGACCGTTCGACCACATCGTCTTGGAGCAGGGCGAAGTGGAGAGCAGCAGCAACATCGACGTGTTGTGCGAAGTCAAAACCCGCGGCACGTCGGGAACTCCGATCCTGTGGGTGATCGACGAAGGCACCTACGTCAAAAAGGGTGACAAGCTGGTCGAGCTGGACAGTTCGGGCCTTGAGACCGAACTGCAAGCCCAGCGCATTCTCGTCGCCAGCGCCGAAGCGACCGTCATCAGCAGCAAAGCCGCGGTGCGGACCGCCGAGATCGCCTTGCAAGAATATCTCGAAGGCACCTATCAGACCGAACGCCGGACGATCCTGAGCGAAATCGCGACCGCCGAACAAGAGATGCGGAAAATGGAACTGAACCTGGCCAGCGCTGAACGCTTGGCCGCTAAGGGGATGGTCAAGTCGCTGCAGATCGAAGCCGAGAAGTTCGCCTTGGCCAACGCCAAGAACATGCTCGAATCGGCTACCGGCCGCTTGAACGTGCTCGACCGGCTGACCAAAGAGAAGATGAAGGTCGAACTCGAAAGCGCCATCGACGCGGCCAAAGCCAAACTCTCCTCCGACGAAAGCGTGCTGAACGAAGAGCTCAACAAGCTCCGCGAAGCCGAGGACCAAGTGGCCAAGTGCGTGATCAACTCGCCGGCCGACGGCGTCGTCGTCCACAACAACGCTTACAGCAGCCGCGGCGGCTCGGAATTCGTCGTCGAAGCCGGTGCATCGGTCCGCGAACGGCAAGTGATCATCAAACTGCCCGACCCCAACCGCATGCAGGTCAAGGCCAAGATCAACGAGTCGCGCATCACGCTGATTCGCGAAGGCATGCCGGTGAAGATTTCGATCACGGCCGCCCCCAACGAACTGACCGGCCGGGTCCGCCGCGTCAACAAGTACGCCGAACCGGGCAGCTGGTTCAGCTCGTCGGTCAAAGAGTATGCCACCTTCATCGAGATCATGGATCCGCCTGAGACGATTCGCACCGGCATGACCGCCGAGGTCCGGATCTTCGTCGAGCAACTCGAGGACGCGCTGCAGATTCCGGTGCAGGGAATCTACGAATACAAGGGACACCATTTCTGTCTGAAGCGAGCCGGCAACGACTGGCAAACGGTCGAAATCAAGATCGGCGCAACCAACGACAAGATGGTCACGATCGAAGAAGGACTGAGCGAAAACGACGAGATCGCTCTCAATCCGCGCAGCCACCTCGAACTGATGGAACTGCCCGAGATCCAAGAAGTGGAAGACCGCGACAAACTGATCGAGATGGGCAAGCAACCGCTGCCGCCCCCCGCCGCTGATACGGCTGGCAGCTCCGGAGCGGGCGGCGGCTTCTCGCCCGACGCCTTGGCCGATCGCATCATGTCCGCTGGCGACGCCGACAAAGATGGCAAGCTCAGCAGCGCCGAGATCGCTGGCCTGGATGAACGCATGCGTGACCGAGCTCAGCAAAGCGACGCCAACAAGGACGGCTCGGTCGATCGCAGCGAATTGCTCGCGGCGCTGAAAAAGCGAGCCGCCCAGGGCGGTGGACAGGGCGGCCCCGGCGGACCGGGGGCTGGTGGTTTCGGCGGGCCAGGAGCTGGCGGACCGGGTGGCCCTGGCGCGCGTGGACCTGGTGGTCCCGGAGCGGGTGGCCCGGGGGCTGGCGGACCGCGTGGACCTGGAGCGGGCGGTGCTGGTGCGGGTGGACCGCGAGGCGGCGCAGGCCCCGGGCGTTTGCAGCCCTGCTGAAAAGCTTTATGTCAATTCATCAACGATCAGCCGCCCAATCGACCGCCGGGGGGGTCGCCCGCGGTTTGCAGCAAGGCCGCCAAAGGCTGGCTGCGTGCCGGCTGATGCATGCCAGCGGGGGCGGCAGTGCCAAGGCTCGCTTCTCCCGCACTCGTCCAGCCGACGGCTCCGCAAATCTCGACACAGCAGGCGCCTTGGCTCGCGCTCAACTCAACACCTAGGTAGATGCCGTCCATGAAGCTGGCCTGTTCAATCCGCGACCTGAAAAAAGAGTACGTGCTCAAGGGCGAAACGGTCCGAGCGCTCCGCGGCGTATCGTTCGACGTGCCCGAAGGAGACTACGTTGCGATCATGGGCCCCTCCGGCTCGGGCAAAAGTACGTTGCTGAACATGCTCGGCTGTCTCGACAAACCGACCTCGGGCGGTCTGTACCTGGGCGAGGACAACGTGGCCGAGATGACCGACGATCAGCTGGCCGAGATTCGCTCGCGGCGCATCGGCTTCGTCTTCCAGGCGTACAATCTGATTCAGCAGCTGACGGTCGTCGAGAACATCCAAGTGCCGCTGTATTACCAGGGGCGACTAGGGCCGAAAGAGCATGAGCGGTGCCGGCAGCTCGCCGAGATGGTCGGACTGCACGAGCGGCTCTACCACCGGCCGACGCAGCTCTCCGGTGGTCAGCAGCAGCGCGTGGCCATTGCTCGCAGCCTGGTGAACGATCCCTACTTCATCCTGGCCGACGAACCGACCGGTAACCTCGACTCGAAAACGACTGCCGAGATCCTGGCGATGTTCGACCGGCTCAACGACGAAGGGCGAACGATCATCGTGGTGACGCACGAAGACGATGTGGCCGCGCGGGCCAAGCGCGTCGTGCGTCTGCGCGACGGACTGCTGCAGTCCGACATTACTCACACACCGGAAGAGCGGCGCGCGGCGGCCGAACATGCTCTGGCAGCCATTCCCGCTGAGGCAAAGGGTTAATCAGTTATGCTGTGGCTACGAACCGTCGAACTGGGCGTCAAAAGCTTGTGGTTGCACCCGATGCGATCGCTGCTGACGGTGCTTGGTATTTTCATCGGCGTTGCCAGCGTGATCTGGCTGCTGGCAATCAGCGAAGGCATCAGCCGCGAAGCGCAAAAGCAGATCGAGAGCCTGGGCGCCGATACGATCATGATCCGCTCGGTCAAGCCGCCAAGCGAAAAGCTCAACAGCACCGGCGTGACCCCGTACGGTCTAACGCGGTCTGAGTTCGACATGATCGAGACGACGATCCCGACGATCAAGAGCGCCATTCCGATTCGCGAAATCCGCCGCCAGTTCCAGTACAACGACCGCGTCCTCGACGGTCGCCTGGTCGGCTGCACCCCCGAGTACAAAGACGTCACACGGCTGGTCGTCGAGCGCGGACACTTCATCACCGACGCGGAAAACTTCCGCCGCGAGACCAACTGCGTGCTGGCCGCCCGCGTGGCCGAACGTTTGTTCCCGTACGAAGATGCTCTTGGCAAACGCGTGTACGTTCCCGAGCACAAAGACTATTACACGGTCGTCGGCATCCTCAAACACCGCAACGCCTCGGCGGCCATCGGTGGTTCGATGGATGCGCAAGACTTTTCCAACGACATCTATATCCCGATCAAGACGCTCCAACAGCGCATCGGCGATACGATCACGATCCGCCGCGGCGCGTCGTTCGACGGCGAGATCATCGAGCTGAACCAAATCACGCTGCGAGTGAACACCGTCGCCGAAGTCAAGTCGACCGCCGCCGTGATCGAAGATGCGCTCGCGAGCCACAAGCAGATGGAAGATGTCACCGTGGTCGTGCCGCTGGAATTGCTCGAACAGGCGCGCACGATGCGGATGATGTTCATGGTCTTCATGGGCTTGGTCGCGGCCATCTCGCTGCTGGTCGGCGGTATCGGCATCATGAACATCATGCTGGCGACTGTGACCGAGCGGACGCGCGAGATCGGTATCCGCCGCGCTCTGGGAGCCAAGCGTGACGATATCGTCCGCCAGTTCCTGGTCGAGACGACGGTGCTGAGCGTCGTCGGCGGCATCACCGGCATTCTGGCCGGGCTGTTCTGCACGCCGGCGGTCGTCGGCCTGCGGCTCTTTGCGATGAAGTTCTATCCCGAGACGATGGCCTCGTTGCCCGACGTCGTCCGCAACGTCACGCCGGCGATCGTGCCGGCTTCGATTCCGATCGCCTTCGGCATCTCGCTGCTGGTCGGGATCATCTTCGGTCTTTATCCGGCCATCCGCGCCGCTCAGATGAATCCGATCGAAGCACTCCGCCACGAGTAAGGGCGGTTTTTAACCGCGGAGGACGCGGAGAGCGTGGAGGAAAAGCCGCAGAGAGACGGCTCTTAGCAGCAGCTGTCGGCAACGGCAGTGGGCATGCCGCGGCGGCGCGGGCCGGGGATTTCTTGGCCCACGCGGACGATCCGGTTTTCGGCGTCGACGAACACGACGCGCGGGTTAGCCGGCGCGGTCTCGAGATTCGCCTCGACCAGGAACGAGAAGGTAGCCACGATCACCAAGTCGCCTGGGCGAATGCCGTGGGCAGCGGCACCATTGGCACAAATGTCGCGGCTGCCTTCAATGCCTTCTATGGCGTAGGTTTCCAGACGCGTGCCGCGGGTGACGTTCCAGACATGGACCGATTCATACGCCGCGATGTCGGCGGCCCGCATCAAGTCGGGGGGAAGCGTCAGCGAGCCCTCGTAGTCCAGATCGGCTTGCGTTACGGTGGCCCGGTGAATCTTGGACCTGAGAAACTTGCGGTACATGTTGGTCTACAGCTTTTGCAGCGGTGATGGATTCGGCGACGATTTTTACAGAGTCGCCTTCTAAAGCGTCTTGCTCGGACAGCGTCATTTGCTGCCGCGTCGTTTCCGAACTGCGGCGGCGCGGGCTGACCGCCGGTCCGAAATTCCGGCCAAACCGGTAGGCAATGGAGCGAGCCTCCACGGCCGGGCGCTGGCGGTCTCCTTTCGATTGTAGGACTCCAGGGATGACTTTCCCAGGGCCGCGATATGGCCGCCGCGTGCGAAACTTTAGGATAGGCAGAGGGTTTGGTTATTCCGAGGCAGCGGTTTTAACTGGGGCCAGCCTGCGAAATTGCATCGATTGCGACGGCGAGTGTCCGTGTCAGAGCGGCTGTTCCGATTAGAGTGTTTTTGAGCCGGTCCCAACGTGTCCAGCCGCCGATTGCGCTCGGCAAAGCTCCTCACCCGGCGAACGTTTGGGACGTACGATTATGCAATGCGGAATCTCATCTGCGTCCGCAGCCAAATGCATTTTTGCAGTGGAGTTGATGGTTTTCATGAATATGTGCTGCGGAAAGCGAACGGTAAAAGGGCTCGGACTGCTGTGCGGCCTGTTCCTGGCGACGGCGGCAGGGCTGATCGCTCCGGCGCGCGCCCAGGACGTGATCGGCGTGCTCCCCGAGGTGCTCAAGCCCGAGGTGGCTGACAAGCTGAAGCTGACCGAAGAGCAGCGGTCGGCGCTCTCCGACCTGATCAAGCGCCGTAGCAGCGAAGCGATCGGCCTGGCGCAGCAACTGCGCGAAGCGCCGCCCGATCAGAAGGATCGCCTGCGCGACGAATTCCGTCAGGACTCCGAACGGCAGGGCTACGCCATCCTCGACCTCCAGCAGCGCAGCCAGTTGGAGCAGATCCGTGTCGAGCGACTCGGTTTGCTGGCTCTGTCGGAACCGGCCATCGCCAAAGTCTTGAACCTGGCCGATTGGCAACAAGCCAAAGTCAAGGAGCTCGTCGACAAAGCCCACGCCAACTCGCGCGGCCCCGACGCCGAACGCGTGCGAGGCGAAGTCGAGCGAGCGCTGCGGGCTGAGATTTCTGACTCGCAGTTCGCGGCCTGGGAAGTCCTGGCAGGCAAGAGTCCGGGAGCCGAGATCGGCGATCCCCAGCCGCCGGAGCGCAAGACCGCCGAGCCCGCCGCGACTCAGACCGCCGACGCTACCAGCCCGAGCGACGCTCGCGCCAGCGCCGCCCGCAGCCCCGACCGCACGCCGGTCGAAGACGTCCGCTTGCAGATGAATTTCCAAGCCATGCCTTGGCCCGACGTGCTCAAGTGGCTGTGCGAACAAGCCGACCTGTCGCTGCAAGCCGATTCGATGCCGCCGGGCTCGTTCACCTATCGCGATAACTCGCGCAAGTACTCCATCGGCGAAGCGATGGACATCATGAGCGCATCGCTGCTCAACAAGGGCTACGCGCTGCTTCGCCGCGATCGCCTCTTGATGGTCGTCGACCTCGAAGCGCCGCTGGTCGAAAACATGATCAAGGAACTGGCCGAGTTTGTGCCGCTGGAAGAGCTCGACTCGCGCGGCGACTTCGAACTGGTCAAGTGCCTGTTCTTCCTCTCGCGCATGAACCCCGACGATGCCAAGAAGGAAATCGAACAGCTCCTCAGCCTGCAGGGCTCGGTCATCAGCCTGCCGTCGGCCGGCCAGGTGCAAGTGACCGATACCGCCGGCGTGGTGCGAGCAGTGCGAGCTCTCATCGAGAGGGCCGAAGATCCCGAAACGATGCGCGGCAGTTCGATCATCGCCATCCCGCTCAAGCACATCACGGCCAACGAAGTGCTCGACGTCGCTCGGCCGCTGCTCAACTTGCCCGAAGGAGCCAACAGCAATCAAGACATCAGCCTCAGCACCGACACCTTCGGCAACACTCTGTTCGTCAACGCCAAGAAGCCCGAGGACACTCAGAAGCTCCGCGATCTGATCCTGCACCTGGACGTCGCCCCGACCGAGTCGGAACAGGTCAGCGGCAAGAGCGAGCTGCCCGTGGTCAACATCCACGAGATCCAAGGTTCCGATCCCGACTTGGCTTTCCGCGTGCTCTCGCAGCGACTGGCCAACGAACCGGAAGTCCGCATGGAGCTCGACAAGGAAACCAACAAACTGGTCGTGCAAGCCCGCCCCAGCACGCACAAAGAGATCGACGAGATCTTGCAGATGCTCAGCGGCCAGAGTAGCAAGTTCGAAGTGATCGACCTGAAGAATCTCGACACCCAAGTGGCGATCGCCACGATCAAGAAGTTCTTCGGTTTGAGCGACACGGGCTCAGCCGAGGCAGGAGCACCGATCATCGACGGCGACCTGATCATGCGCCGCTTGTACGTCAAAGCCTCGCCGCAGCAGCTCGAACAGATTCGCACCCTGGTCGAAAAGCTCGAAGCTAGCACGACCACGACCAATTTCGGCGAGAACGTCCGCGTCATTCCGCTGGCTCCGCGCAAACTCGACAGCACGATCCAGCAGATCGAACGGCTGTGGGAAGCGACCAAGAAACGCAACCGCCTCCGCATCGTCGTGCCGGGCGACAGCACCGCCGATAGTTCGCTGCCGCAGAAAGCGATCGTCGTCGAAGATCGCAACGCGCCTCTGATCAACGGCATCAACGGCAAGC
>JBQCEI010000630.1:0-19325 GCA_051960375.1 Aureliella sp.
TCCCAGGCAAACAAATAACACGGACGCAGTCATAGTGGTTCAGCGCAGGCGGTAAGTGACAGGGCAGGGCCGGTAAAGGTACGCGGTTTTCAGGAAGAAAGTAAACTGGGTTATCAGGCAATTGCCAGTTGGCTTGCCGCCCCACCGGTTTCAGCAAGTGTCCGATTCGACCACTTGCAATACCGCAGGTCCCGGTTCAGGCGTTTAGCCCGCTTCGACCGTGCGGCGTGCCCGCGTCGATCGACCTTCCATTTCAGCGGATTTGCACGCTCGTGCAACCGTCCCTGCCCGTATGCGAGCGGCGTGCCTGAAAAGCGAGCCTAAAAAGGGGGCGGCTCGATTCGACTGGCTATTGTGAAGCGTGGCCGTTATTGCTAGAAGATGTTAACTGCGTTCGACTTTTTCGCGGAGGACGACTGGGCATGCGTGCGAAATTCGCCACTGGAGATCGGGTGATCTACACTCGCGATAAGTATAGCAATCGTCCAGGTCGCCGCGCCAAGAACGTCTCTCCCACGCCGCACGGCGAAACGTACGCCTACCAGGTCGACAAGTACTGGATCGTGACGTCGGTCGCCCCCGACGGCTCGCTGGTGCTGCAGACGCGGCGGGGCAAGACGCACACCGTTCCGATGAACGATCCGCGGCTGCGACGCCCCAAGTGGTGGGAACGCATCCTGTACGCGGGGCGTTTTCCGCACCCGGACTCCACTGAAGGGATGCCCCCGGTTCAGCAGCACACGGGGACTTAAAACAGCTCCTTTTTCACGTGTTGCTGCCTCCACGCTCTCCGCATCTCCACGGTTAAAACAGCCTGAAACGCCCCTTCTGGCCGCTCCGTCGACACTCCGCCGATGTTCAACGGCAGAAAATGGGGAACTTTCGATGGCTTGGCGACTCCCATTGTCATAGGGTTGGGTAGCGGTGCGCACTGGCCTGGGCGAGCAGTTGTCCGAAGCCGGGCAGGGTCATACTCTAGTTAATCCATGCAGCCTGCACCGCTTGTGCTGAAATTATGCCCTCGCGCGCGCCGACCAAATCAAACTTGGGATGGTGCCGTGAGGGAACCGCCACGAATCAGACTAGTCTGAAGGTTTGCTGGCATTTTGAGCTGCCAGAAAACCACTCGTCAATTCCAACAGGGACCACGACTTTATGTCTCGCCGCCAGCGTCGTCAGCGATTCATTGATTGGTTGCGCCAACTCACCGTTGCCCAGAACCACCCGAGCCAGCACCGGTCGGTGCGTCTGGAAGCACTCGAACGCCGCGAACTGTTCGCCGCCGACACCTTTCTTCCGCTGCTTGGTTCCGCTCAAGATTCAGCCCCCCAGCCGGCGGTCGCCTCGAGCACAAGCGGCCTGGTGGCCGAAGGCGAAGCGGCTCCGGACCTGGTCGCCTTCGCCAAGGCCCTCCGCGATTCGGGCACGCAGATGTTCGGCGCCTACTGGTGCCCGCACTGCCTGGCTCAGAAGCAGCTGTTCCAGGACGGTGCTCAGTTCCTGCCGTACGTCGAAGTGACCGACAACAAGCGCCAGCCCAACTCGATCGCCGTCAGCGAGAACATCACTCAGTATCCGACCTGGGAATTCCCCGATGGGTCGCGGCTGGTCGGCGAGCAGACGCTCGAGACGCTCGCCGCCAAGGCGGGCGTTGCGATCCCGCAAGCCTCCAAGCCATCCTTCACGCCGATTTCGAACGTCTCGGTCGAAGCCGGCTCGCCAATGCACATTCCGGTCGACGCCTACGACCCGAACGGCAATCCGCTGACGGTCACCGTCACTTCGAGCAACCCGAGCGTCGTCGGCGCGGAAGTGCTCACCGGCAACCGCAGCATGCGCGTCTCGGTAAAAGACTTCGGCGACATGGTCTTCCAGTTGTTCGAAGGCGATGTGCCGATCCCGACTTCGCGGATCATCGAACTGGCCCAGTCGGGCTTCTATAACAACATCATCTTCCACCGCGTGATCAACAACTTCATGATCCAAGCGGGAGATCCGACGGGGACCGGTTCCGGCGGTTCGACGCTAGGCAACATCGATGACCAGTTCAGCGTCAATCTCCAGCACAACCGCACGGGCGTCTTGTCGTACGCCAAGACCGCTGTCGACGACACGGGCGATTCGCAGTTCTTCATCACCGAAGGTCCGGCCCGCCACCTCGACTTCAATCACGCCGTCTTCGGTCAGTTGATCGAAGGGGAATCGGTCCGCGATGCAATCAGCAACGTCTTCACCAACTCGTCGGACAAGCCGTCGGTCGACATCGTCATCCAGAGCGTGACGATCTTCAACGATACCGAGAACGGGCTGGTCCGACTGAAGGCCAACGCGAGCTCGGGCACTTCGAACATCACCGTGACGGTCAGCGACAACGAGGGCAACTCGACCTCGCAAACCTTTGTCGCCACGGCCACGCCCGACGCGGCTAACGGCGCACCGTTCCTCAATCCGATTCCTGCCGCCAGCACCAGCGTCAATACGCCGGTGACGATCAATCTCAGCTCGCAAGACGCCGAGAACAATCCGGTCGTTTACAGCGTCGAAAAAGTCGGCACGCAAAACTATCAGGTATCGGTCAATTCGAGCACCGGCGTGGTGACCTTCACGCCGCCGACCGGCTTTACCGGCACGCTGCAGTTCCGCGCCAAAGTTCAGCAGACGACCACGCCGACGACCGCCGATCCAGTCGATACGCAGCTGGTCACGGTCAACGTCGGTGGCGGCGTCCCGACGTCGGTCGATCTTGTCAGCGACAGCGACTCGGGCAGCAGCTCGAGCGACGACGTCACCAATGCGAATACCCCGAGCTTCGTCGTTTCCGGCACTCAAGCCGGTGCGATCGTCAAACTGAAAGTCGGCAATACGGTCATCGGCCAAGCCACGGCAACCGGCACGACGACGACCATCACGGCCAGCAACTTCAGCGCGGTGGGACAAGGGGCCGTGCTGGTCGTGGCGACGCAGACGATCAACAACGTTGAAAGCGGGGCGTCGCCTGGGCTGGCGGTCACCTTCGACAACGTCGCTCCGGTGGATGTCGCCTCGAGCTTGATCCCGACATCGGCGCAGATCGGCCAACCGCTATCGGTCAACCTGGGCCATGCCGAGGAAGGGCAGGGGCTGGTCTACGCGCTCGACTCCGCACCTGCGGGCATGACGATCGATGCCGCCACCGGCGTCATCGCGTGGACTCCGACGCAAGCTCAGCTCGGCGCTCAGACGTTCAACTTGAAGCTGACCGACAAGGCGGGCAACGTCAAAACGCAGCCCGTTTCGATCAACGTCATCGAGCAGCCGATGGCCAAAGTCATCCTGCAAACGGTCGACATGCAAGGCAATCCGATCACGCAGATTGCCACCGGCCAGCAATTCAAAGTTCGCTTCTTGACCCAGGACCTGCGAGGCTTTTCGGCCACGGGCATTTTCAGCTCGTACATCGATTTGCTGTACGACGCTAATGTGGTCGAACCGATCGCCACCAACGCGATCTCGCATACTGCGCCCTTCACCAACGGCACCAGCCCGACCAGTACGACGCCCAGCAGCGCCGGAGTCATCAATGAACTGGGTGGTTTCTCGTCGTCGTTCAGCCGCACCGACGGCGATCCGCATCTGATCGCCGAAGTCACTTTTACGGCCAAGGCCGCTGGGAACGCCAACATCCGCAGCGAAGCGGCCGACGGCAGCGGCAACGAAATTCTGCTGTTCGATGAATCCGATCCCGTCCCTTCGTCCAAAGTCGATTACGGCGCGGCCAGTCTGGCTGTCGGAGCCAACTTCCAAGTCGCTCCGGACATCTATAACTTCAACGAAGACAGCGGCGCTCACTCGCTCAACGTGCTGGCCAACGACACGACGACCGGCGGCGCAACGCTGACGATCTCGGCCGTCGGTACGACCAGCAACGGCGGCACGGTGACCATCGCAGCCGATGGCAAGACGCTCAACTACACGCCAGCCGCCAACTACAACGGGGCTGAAACGTTTACGTACACGGTTCGCAATCAGGACAACGTCACGCTGACCAGCACCGTGACTGTCCAAGTCGCCGACGTGAACGATCCGCCGGTGGCCGCCAACGATGTCTTCCAAATCAACCAGAACAGCTCCGCTAACGTTCTGAACGTTCTGACCAACGACACGACCGGCGTCGATGCGCCGGCCAGCGAAACGCTCCGCGTCACTGCGGTCGGAACGCCCAGCTCGGGCGGTTCGGTTCAGATTGGCTCGAGCGGCTTGAATCTGCTCTACACGCCCAAGGCGGGCTTCACCGGCACGGAAACGGTCACCTACACGCTCAGTGACGGACGCGGCGGCACGTCGACAGCGACCGTTTCGATCACCGTCAAAGTTGCCAATCCTCCGCCGGTCGCAGTCGCCGACGCCTTCACCGTGACCGAAGATGCCGCCGAAGCGAGCTTCGATGTCATCGCCAACGACACGACCGATGCAGGCGAGACGCTGACGATCTCGGCGGTCAGCGGCTCCTCCAAAGGCAGCTCGTTCAAGATCTCCAGCGACGGCAAGAAGGTGCTCTACAAACCCGGAGCCAACCTGGCCGGCACCGAAGTGCTGACCTACACGCTCAAGGACAGCGGCGGCGCGACCGCGGTGGGCACGGTCACCTTTACGATCACCGCCGTGAACGATGCGCCCGACGCAGTCAACGACACCGCCAACGTCCTCTCCTCCGCGGGCGTTCAAACGATCAACGTGCTCGGCAACGACCTCAATCCCGACGCCGGCGAGACGTTGACGATTTCCGCGGTGACCCAGCCCGCCAGTGGCCAAGGCACGGTCGCTATTGCGAGCGACGGCAAGTCGATTCGCTATACGCCGCCGAGCCCGACCTTCGCCGGCACGGTCGTCTTCAGCTACACGCTCAGCGACGGAACGACGCTGACCGATACCGCTTCGGTAACGCTGAACGTTCAGAACTATGTGCCGCGCACGATCGGCGGCTCGTTGTGGGGTTCCACGGGTTCGGCCGCGCTGCCCTACGGCGGCGTCGATCTCGTTCTCAGCGGCACCGACATCACCGGCGCGACGGTGAACGCCACGTTGCCGACCGACAGCTCGGGTTCGTTCAGCCGCACGGGGATGGCGCCTGGAACCTACACGATCACGCGTCCGGCTCTGCCGTTCCTCGAGGACCATGGCGACTCGATTACGATTACTTCCGCGCTGAGCGATACCAACAACACGTCGCTCAAGTCGGCCATCGGTGGCCTCAGGCCGCAGTACGTCGGCATTCGCAGCTTCCTGGGCTCGGCTTTCGGCAGCGGCATGACCGTCGCGGTCGCCCCCGGCGCCAACGAAAGCTGGTACACGCTCCGCGGAGGGTTCACCGGTTACAGCAACATTCAGGCACAGCTCAACGCGGCCGGCAATACGCTGACGCTCACGGCTCGCAACAGCTCCAACCAGAACGTCTCGACCAGCCTGCCACTCTCGGGCACAGGCTCGCGCGTCTCGGTGCTGGCTAGCGACGCCGGAGCGAAGCTGCTGCAGATTCGCGGCGGCGCGAGCGATCTGGGCTTCAAGACGACGACTTCTTCTTCGTCGCCCTCTTCATCGTCTTCATCTTCATCGTCCCTGGCGGCCGAAGGCGAAGGCTCCAGCAGCATCCCGGCGGCTCTCTCGAGCAGTCCCTCGAACAACATTTCGAGCAGCATGTCGGGATTGAGCGGCGAAGGAGAAGCGGCCCCGGCACCGCTGTCGTTCAATGGCAACACCGGCGCAGTCACGCCATCGCAGGCGCTGCGCTCGCTGCTCGGCTCGGCCGCGACGCCGACGACCAGCAGCTCGCTGGTGAGCGCTACGACGCACTTGCCTCCGGGCGCAGTCGATCGTGCGCTGAGCGAGTTCGATACGCTGTCGCTGGGCTCGAGCGAGCTTGATTCGCTGACGGGCAGCGAGGCGGATGGATTCGATCACATCGATTCGGCACTCATGACGCTGTAAAGCCGCGCGTCTCGATTTCGCAACTAGCAGATGGCCGCCGTGGCGTGCGACACGGCGGCCATCGGCATTTACGCTGCGAAGTGGTTTCGCTTGAGAGGAAGGCAAACACAGAGTCACAGAGAACACAGGGGCTCTGGCGCTATGGAGCATTTTCTCCGTGCCCTCTGTGTCTCTGTGTTTTAATCCCGAGATGAAGGCCGCGTTTGCAGTCGCCTGGTCGGGTAAAATTCGCATCCCCAATCAGCACCAGCTCCCACCGAATCGATTAAAATACACGCCTGCTTTTTTCCCGCCCGATCGAGACGCATCTTGCTATCCGCCGGGCGGATGCTTGCTTGCGATCGTTGAAAGTTATTCGGGCGGAGAGCTATCGATGGCGTTCGGAATGATGAAGCGGCCAGGGCGCAGCGCGGTATGGCACGGTGCTGGCTTGCGCAGTGCTCTATGGCTTGGCGCCATGCTGATGTCGGCCGCGGCCTTTTGGCTTGCGTCCTCGCCGACGACCGCTTGTGCCGCAGAGCCGAGCTACGTTCGCGATGTGCAACCCCTGATGCGGAAGTACTGCGGTGGCTGCCACAACGAAGCGGACCAATCGGCAGACTTCTCGGTGACTTCCTATGAGAACCTGCTCAAGGGCACTCCCGACGCGAAGGTGATCGTCGCCGGCGATGCGGCCTCTAGCCGCTTGCTGCAGTTGATGAAGGGAGAGGACGAGCCCCGCATGCCGCCCGAAAAAGAAGCTCAGCCGACGGCCGCAGAAATCGCCAAGATCGAAGCTTGGATCGCAGCCGGGGCCAAGAACGATGCGAGCTCCGTTCCGCTGGGTGAGCAACTGGCCGCTCCCATGCTCGCTGCCGACCCGCGGGCAGCCGACTACGTCACCGCGCTGATCGATGTCAGCGACAAGCTGGTCGCCGTTGCCCGCTACGGCGCTGTCGAGCTGCGCGACCGAGCGACCGATGAGGTCGTGCACCGCATCGGCGACTTGCCAGGCAAGATCAATCAGTTGCGGCTTAGCCCCGATCGCAAGTTCCTGCTCGTTGCCAGCGGCATCGCCGGTGTCGGTGGTCAGGTTAGCGTCGTCGATGTCGAGGGTCGCAAAGTGGTCGGTCAGGTTCAAGGCCACCGCGATACGATTTACTGCGCGGCGATGAGCCCCGACGCGCGGTGGTTGGCGACCGGCAGCTACGATCGCAACGCGCTGCTCTGGGATTGGCGCGAACAAAAGATCGTTCGCCGCTTCACCGGTCACAACGGCGCAATCTACGATCTCGACATCGATCCGGAAGGAAAAGTGCTGGCCACGGCCAGCGCCGATCAAACGGTCAAACTCTGGGGCCTGGGCGACGGCACGCGACTCGACACGCTCGGCCAACCCGAAGGCGAAATGCTCTGCGTGCGGTTCACGCCCGACGGCCGCCGCGTGGTCGCCAGCGGAGCCGATCGCCAACTGAGGTTGTGGCAACTTGTCTCGAAGGACCGCCCCGCCATCAATCCGCTCCGAGTGTCGCGTTTCGCGCATGAAGAACCGGTGACACAGATCGTATTCCGCGGCCAAGACCAACTCATCTCGCTCTCGGAAGACCGCACGGTCAAGCTCTGGGAACTCGACCAATTGCGCCCGCTCGGATTGGTGACTCAGTGCGGCGACGTGCCGACGGGAGTCGGAATGGTGTCGGCCGATTCGAGCGAGCTGTTGATCGTCGATTATTCCGGCAAGCGGAAGGTCGTCGAGCTGCCGGCGCCGCACAAGCCAGCTGCCGATGAGCCGACGGTCAGTCCGAGCGAAGCGCTCAGCGCCTTTAAAGTTCGCCCCGACGACATGCCGCCGATGCCCGAGGCGGCCAGCGCTGAGGCCGAGCCCAACAATGAGGCTGAACAAGCCAATGCGGTTACCTTGCCCGCGAAGATCCGCGGCGTCATCGGCCAGCCGCACAACGGCCAGCCCGATGCCGACCTGTTCGCGTTCGACGCCAAGGCCGGGGTCCCTTGGGTGATCGAAGTCGATGCAGCCCGATCGAAGTCTCCTCTCGACAGCACGGTCGACATCCTCGACGAGCAGGGCAATGTGGTTTTGCGGACGCGCCTGCAAGCGGTGTGAGAATCGTACTTCACCTTCCGCGGCAAGGACAGCTCGATCAGCGACGACTTCCGCATGCACAAATGGCAAGAGATGGAGCTGAATCAGTTCCTCTATGCGGGTGGCGAAGTGGTCAAGCTATGGCTCTATCCGCGCGGCCCTGACTCGGGCTTCAAAGTCTATCCGGGCTATGGCAGCCGCGTGACGTACTTCGATACGACTCCGACGGCGCATGCGCTGGGCGAACTGGCTTACATCGTTCGCGAGTTGGCCGCCGGCGAAGAGCCGCTGCCGAACGGCTTGCCGATCTTTCCGATTTACTACCAGAACGACGACGACAGTCTGCGGCGTTGGGGTAAAGATTCGCGTCTGAATTTTGTGGCTCCGCGCGACGGACGTTACATTCTGCGCATCCGCGATGCCCGCGGCTTCGGCGGCGAGGACTTCAAATACGAAGTCGTCATGCGCACCCCGCGCCCGGACTTCGAACTGGAGTTCAAAGGGCTCGACATGAAGATGCCCCGTGGCAGCGGCCGCGAATGGCAAGTGACCGCCAAGCGGCTCGACGGACTGGATGCGCCGATCGAAATCCGACTGGAGAATGTGCCCGAAGGGTTCGTTGCAACGAATCCGCTGGTGATCCAGGCCGGCCAGAACATCGCTTATGGCAACGTGTACGCGACCGAAGCGGCCAAGCTGCCGGAAGGGCAGGACAAGGTCTCGATCAAGCTCACGGCGGTCAGCTCCACACCCGCGGGCGAGGTTAGCCATGAGCTTGAGAAGCCGATCACCGTCGCCCTGAGCGACGATCCGGAAGTAAGGATCAAACTGGTCGAAGCTCAACATCCCGACCGCGAACTGAAAGAGCTCGTCATTCATCCGGGCGAAACCATCTCGGCTCGCGCTGTGATCGACCGGCAGGAGCAGAAGGGACCGATTCTGCTGGGGCGAGACGATGCCGGCCGCAACCTGCCGCACGGCTCGTTCGTCGACAATATCGGACTGAACGGATTATTGGTCACCGAAGACGCGAGCGAGCGAGAATTTTTCATTACCGCCGCTCCGTGGCTCGAGCCCCAGGAGCGCTGGTTCCATCTGCGCAGCGACAGCAAGAACAATCCGACCTCGCGCTCAGTGCTCTTGCGGGTGGAACCGAAATAGCAATCACATGGCAACGATGTGGTAGACTAGACAAAGGGCGGCGATGCCCCCCATCATTTTGGGTGAAGGCACTTCCCGGCTTTGTTTTTTACCGCGCCGGACGCGGAGATCTATGTCGACCACCTGGAAGATGCCGCAAGCTCCGCCTCCCTTGCCGTCGCCGGTCGCCAGCCGGCGGCGCGAGCAGCGAGGCGCGCCGCCTGAAGTGGCCGAGCGCCGCACCTGGAGAAACTTCCAGTCGTCGGGCATCTCGCTGGCCGTGCACTGCGCACTGTTTCTCTTCCTCGCCTTGCTCGGATCCGGTTCGATCGGCACTCCCACAGTCGGCGTCCCGCAGCCGGTCCTGGTGGAAATGGTTGCCGGCGGCGACAGCAGCGAAGGGATCTTCGTTGAAAACGTCGGCGCTACCGTGCTGGGGAGCGACGCGTCGGTTGGCGGCGATGAAAGCGCTGGCGGCGGCGAAGCTGCGTTGCCCGGAGCCGAATCCGCGCCGCTGGATGTTGGCTCAGTGCTCGCTGGAATCGATCCGGGCGAGGGAGGCAGCGGGATCGGCGATGTCGGCGAAGCGGCTGGCGGAGTAGGGCTTGGCAATGGTGGCCCGCAGCTAGGCGGCTCGGCTTCGATCCCGAAAGTAAAGACGAGCGTCTTTGGCATCGAAGGAGTCGGCACGCGGTTCGTCTACGTGTTCGATCGCTCCAGCAGCATGAACGGCTATACCGGGCTGCCGATGGCCAACGCCAAGAGCGAGCTGATCAAGAGCCTCCGGTCGCTTGGACGACTGCATCAATTCCAACTGATCTTCTACAACGAAGAGCCGCTCGCCTACGGACAACTCAGCGGAGCGCTAAAAATGTTCCCGGGCACCGACGAGAACAAAAAAGCGGCGATCGGCTATGTGCGGCGCATGACGCCCGACGGCGGGACCGAGCACTTGTCGGCGCTCCGCATGGCGTTGGCGATGAACTGCGACGTGATATTCTTTTTGACCGATGCCGACCAGCCGGCCCTTTCGCAGCGCGACCTCAGAGACTTGGCCTATCGAGCTGAACGCGGTGGAGTGGTCATTCACACGATCCAGTTCGGCGCCGGCAGCAATCAAGGCACCGGGGCGTGGATCGCTCAGCTGGCGGAAATGACCGGCGGCAAATATCGTTACGTCGATGTCACGACCTTCGTCTCCGAGACCTCCAGATAAGCCAGGCAGCAACGTGCGTTCACCGCGGGTCTGGTTCTTCATGGCGATCTGCGTCCTTCTACCGTGGCACATCGCGCTGGTCGCACGCGATCCCTGGTTTCGCCTGCCTCCCAAGCCCGTTGGGGACGGGCCCGATTACGAAAACATCGCTTATCAACTCTCTCGAGGTGAAGGCTGGTCGCTGGACTGGACCGATCCCGGTTGGCGGGCTCCTTACGTCAATGCCGACGGCCTTGCACCTCGTTCGAACGGCTTGCAGCAGAGCGACCGAGGCACCTATGCCGTGCAACTATCTCGCGCCGATGGTCTGGCGCCGACAACGGGCCGGCCGCCGCTTTTGCCAGCCATCATCGCCGCGATCTACTGGATCGTCGAAAGAGGACCAGTGGCATTCGCTTGTGTGCGTCTGTTTCTCGCCGCTTGCCTGGCAGGTGCAGGAGCGATCGCGTGCGCGCTGAGCGCGAGGCTCGCGTCATCGCTCACGATCAAAGCGTGGCCAGTCGCGGTCGCGGCGGCGACGACGCTGGCTCTGGCGATGCTCGACCGAACGGTTCGAACCTACGCGACCGATTTTCTCACCGAGCCGCTGGCGCTGCTGTTGGTTCAGCTCTGGCTGTGGTGCATTTGTGAACTGCTGGGCGTTTTTGGCGACCACGTCGATGAACAGCCTCTGGCGACCGCGAGCCCGCGCATGCGCGCACTGGCGACGCTTTCGGGCATCCTGCTAGCACTGCTGATCTTCACGCGGTCGATCGTCGTGTTGTGGCTGCCCGGCGTCTGGCTGCTGCTGTGGGCCGGCAGCCGGTTTCGTAGAGCTGCCCCGGCAGGAGTCTCCACCGACGCGGTCATCGATCGTAAGCACGTGCAAAATCGCAGCGTAGCCATAGCCACGCGCGTCATCGTTGTCTGCGTGGTCCTCTGCGCTCCGTGGTGGGCACGAAATTGCTGGGTGCTGAAAAGCTGGATGCCGCTGGGAACGCAAGGGCCGATCACGCTCCTGGGCGGCTACAGCGACGAAGCGCTTGCGCATCAAGGCGAGTGGCAACCGGCGGCCGAGGAGCGTCTGCGGGCACAGATCGAAAACGAACTAGTCGTCTATCAGGATCGATCGATCCCACAGCGCGAGCTGCGCATTGCTCGCCGTGCAAGCCGCCTGGTACGTCAGTGGGCCGCAGAGCACGCAGCCGATCTGCCACGGCTAGCGATCATGCGCGTCGTGAACGAATGGAATCCCTACACCGGTCGAGCCCTAGCCTGGAAACTCATGGCCCTTGCTGGCCTGTGCTGGCTGTGCGCATCGGCGCCGCGTGCCGCGTGGATTTTCAGCGGCTTACTGATTCTCAACACGCTGTGCGCGATGGCGCTCTACAGCGTCGGCGGCCGTTTTCTGGTGCCTCTCTACGGCATGCTGTACACGCTGGCCGGACTAGGCCTGGCAGGCCTCGCGCTCGGTCTGCATCATCTCTCTCTGCGTTCTCCGCGCCTCCGTGGTAGAAGTCCGGAGTGAGAGAAACGCGAGAGAGCCGTTACTGAACCAACTGTCCGCAAGCGGCCGAGACATCCGCTCCCATCGAGTAGCGGACGGTGGTGTAGATGCCGGCGGCGCGGAGGCGTTTGGCGAACCAGTCGCGATGCTCGCGCGAGCTCGGCTGCCAGGCTTGCACCTGGGCGATCGGATTGAACGGAATCAAGTTGATGATGCACTCAAAGCCGCGGACGTATTCGATCAGTGCGTCGGCATCTTCGGGTCCGTCATTGACGCCGGCGATCATGATGTGCTGGATCATGATCGGGCCTTGGTGATGATAAGTCAGTGGGCGGGTAGCGACGTTGCGAACCGCCTCGTGCAGTTGGTCCCAATCGACTTGCCGCGTCCACGGCACCAGCTTCGACCGCAGCTCCGGGCGAGCGCTGTGGAGGCTCAGCGCCATTTGGATTCCCGGAAAGCGATCAACCAGGCGAATCATTGCCTCGGGCTCGCCGACGGTCGACACGGTCAGCCGCCGCATCGGGAACAGGCATCCATCGCCACTGGTCAGCACGTCGATCGCCGCATGCAGATTCTGCTCGTTGTGCAGCGGTTCGCCCATGCCCATGAAGACGATGTTGCGCAACCGCAGTCCTTCGCTTTGCGCGATGCGAGCGGCGATCAATACCTGGTCGACGATCTCGGCTGCATCCAGGTGCCGGCGCAGACCCATTCGCGCCGTGGCGCAGAACGTGCATCCCGCGCGGCAGCCGATTTGGCTCGAGACGCAGGCCGTAATGCGAGCCGACGTTGTCCGCATCAGTACCATTTCCAAGCGCTCGCCGCGGTCGGTCTCGAGCACGAACTTGCTCGAGCGATCGATCGCCGAATCGTGTCGCTCGGCAATGGTCAGCCGCGGAAAACGAAACTCCTCGCACGCGGCGGCCTGAGCTCGCGGATCTTTCAGATGCTCAAAGGCGCGTGCGGGCTCGGCATACAGCTGAAACAGCGCGTACCGCAAGCGGCGGATGCGCGTCGGATCAATCTTGTAGCGGCGACGAAAATCGTCCATCGCGACACGATCGATCAAGTCGGGTCGAGCCGGCGCCGAGACGATCGGCATATCGAGCGCGGTGGGAGTTTGCATGCGAATGAACTAAGTGCAGCGACGGTTAACAGTTCGGACCGAACACTCTTGTGTGGCACTGGCTATGCCAGTGCTCTTGCTTTCGCAGTTTACCGCATTCAGGCCCGCTAACACGCTGCGACGGCGAACTTTCTGGCAACGTTTTCTCTGCTGAAATTGGCTTGGCAGTGGAACGGGTTACCGGTCCTTCTGACGCTTCAACTTCGATGCAGAAGACACTGGCATAGCCAGTGCCACACTCTGGAAAAACGCTCAGGATTCCTCCGGCCCTCGGAAGATTTCGGAGATCGACATATCGCGGTGGATGCGGCGGATGGCTTCGGCCAGCAGCGGAGCCACCGACAGGACATGGATGCGGTCGAATTTCTTCTCGGGTGCCAGTGGAATCGTATTGGTGATGCAGACGCCATCGACCGGAGCATTTTTGAGATTCTCGATGGCCGGCCCGCACAGGACGCCGTGGGTGGCCGCCAAGTAAATCTCCTTGGCACCGGCGGCATGCACCAGCTTGGCCGCGCCGCAGATCGAACTGGCAGTGCTGATCATGTCGTCGAACATCAAGCAGATTTTACCTTCGACCGGTCCGCCGATGATATTTTTTTGTCGCGTTTCGTATGCGCTATCGCGGCGTTTATCGACGATCGCCAAGCGGCCCCCGAGCCGCTTGGAGTGTCCGATGGCCCGCGTGATGCTCCCTTCGTCGGGACTGACCACGACGATTTCTTCGGGATCGTAGCCGCGCTGCAGAAAGTAGTTGTTCAGCACCGGAGCGGCGTAGAGATGATCGACCGGAACGTCGAAGAAGCCTTGAATCTGTGCCGCATGCAAATCCATCGTCAGCACCCGGTCGGCGCCGGCCCGCGTGACGCAATTGGCCACCAGCTTAGCCGTGATCGGCACGCGGCCTTCATCCTTGCGATCCTGGCGAGCGTAACCGTAGTACGGGATCACCGCCGTGATGCGCGACGCGCTGGCCCTTTTGCAACTGTCAATCATGATGAGCAGTTCCATCAGATTGTCGTTGACCGGCGGGCAGGTCGGCTGGATCAGAAAGACGTCGCGGCCGCGAACGTCGTCAGCGATCTTGCAATAGTTCTCGCCATCGGGGAACGTGCCGAGCGTAATCGAGCCCAAACTCAAGTGGAGAGAGTCGCAGATATCGCGGGCCAATTGCGGATTGGCTCGCCCACTGAATATCTTCAATTCGCCCATGAATAACCCATTTCCAGCATGCGGGCTTCGACCGCGGCAAGTTCATCGATAGTGTTTATACTCAGCGCCTCGCAAGGCTCCAGCACAGGCCGAGCATCGACCAGATCGCCTCGCTGCAATAGCAGAGCCGGGCAATCGGTCAAATAGTATTCGCCTTGCGCGTTCTGGTTGCTCAACTGCGAGAGCGCCCACAACAGCGCCTCGCGAGCGAACAGATACGTGCTCATGTTCACTTCGCGGATCTGGCGCTCGTCAGGCGTCGCATCTTTTTCTTCAACGATCTTCTGGAACTTGCCGTCGACGTCGCGAACGATCCGCCCCAGACCCGCTGGCTGATCTTTGATAAGCGTCCCCAGCAGGCAGGCATACGGCCCTTTGCGAAATTCGCCGATTAGCCGCTGGATCGAGGCGGACTGGATCAACGGCGAGTCGCCGGCTACGACCAGCACATCGGAGTTCTGCGACTCGATCTTGTCGCGGCACATCTGCACCGCGTGGCCGGTCCCCAGCTGCTCGCTCTGCAAAGCGAACTCTACCCCCGCTCGCTCGGCCAGTTCCTCGCGGACCAGATCGGCTCGGTAACCGACGACGACCACGCAGCGGGAAATGCCCGCGGCGGCCAGCGCATCGAGTACCCAGTGGATCATCGGCCTCCCCAGCACGGGAAACAAAACTTTGGGCAAGTCGCTCTTCATGCGCGTACCGCGGCCAGCCGCCAGTACCACCGCCATGGGTTGAGACATGAAAGGTTTTATTCCTGGATGCGAAATGCAGGCATCCGCCCCGCAGTAAGACGCCAAGGGTGCCAACGGAAAACGCATAGGTTTCGGGGCAGGTGACTATCTTGGCAAACCAGGGCGGTTTCTGCCAGTGGAGGCTCGCCTGGAAAAACGCGGGCTGGAAAAACTCCGCTGAGGCTGGGCAGGAAAACAAAAATGCCGGCTGCAAAAAGCAGCCGGCATCGCAATGGGCATCTGTTTGATTCAACCGCCGTAGAGTTTAGAAGAACCCGCCACCGCCGCCGGCGCCGCCGAGGCCGCCGCCGCCAAAGCCGGTGCCCTGGCCCCCGGTCGTTCCGGTACCGCCGCCGGTCGTACCGCTGACGAAGTTAAACGTGAACACTTCGCCGATCTGCATGAACATCGGCATGGGCATAACGCGGACGTACCGCCGGTCAGCCGAAACCACACCGGAGGTAAACATTCTGGCACCTTCGGGCAACGAAACAATCTGCGGACGATAACCGACAGCTCCGCGGAACGGGAAGCCGTTGTTCATCCAGCCGCCGCCGGCCAGCAAAGCCTGCATCGCAGCGTACGGGTTGTAATTCGACGGCGTGCTGCCGCTTGACGAACCGCCGCCGGCATCAGCAGCCGCTTGAGCCAGCACCGAGCGTGCAAGGCCGAGCTGCCGCTGTTGCACGCTGGCCAGAATCGCCGATTCGATCGGTTCCTTGCGGTGGCCGTTCTTGACGGCGACCTGAATCAGGGCATCCTTTTCATTGATGTCGATCTGCTGAGTAATCACGCGCTGATCGGGAGTGCCGTAATCGGTCAGAATCTCGACCGTTGCTTTGCCGCCAGATACCTTGCCCCAGAGTCGACGCAGCATATTGTCGTATTCGCCGGCATATCCCTGCGGACACACATAATACTCCGAGACGCCGTCGAGCGACTCTTTGCTCTTGCTCGAAGAGTTGCTCAGCAAGACGCCGCCGCTAACCGTTTGCGGGTTGCTGTAGGAGCAGATCGTGCCGACCGGCTCCTTGACGCGCACCGCGATGTCGGCATCGCCGGTCCAGGTAACGCGTACGACGATGTCACGCCGAAGCGCTTCTTTGATCTCGCTCTCGAAAGCAGTCGCTTCGAGGACGCGACCTTCCTGCTTCAGCCGCAGACTGGTGGCCCGAGCCACGAGTTTGGCATCGTTGGCCAGGCTGTTGTACTTCTCCGGCCATACTTTGCTCAGCACTCCCGCGCAAGTCCACTTGAGCGCCTCGAGGTCGTTCAGCTCGCGAGCCAGCGGCAGAGCCAGAGCAAAGATGTCATAGTTGTAGGGGTCGTTGATCGCCGTATCGCGGAGCAGCGAAAGCGCTTCCTTCTTCATTTGGTTCTGAGCGAAGTAGGACGCGATTTCGAGCGCCGCGGCCGCGTCGCGGCTGAAGTCGAGCGAGCTGAGCATCACTCGTTCGATCTCTTCGCTCGGGTAGTCGCAGGCTTTCATCGACAGCGAAAGGGCCTGGTACATCCAAGGCTGCGGATGTCCCGAGCGCAACATCTGGTTGACCAAAGCGATCACGCGCTCGAAGTGCTTGAGCGCGGCCTTGTCATCACCGGCTTCGACCGCCTTTTGGGCGCTGGCCACCAGACTGGTCACCATCTCGCGGACTTCCGAGTCGAGCTGCTTGGCAGCCTTCTCGTCGGCATGATCATAGTCGCGAACCAGATCGTCCCAGCTATCCGAGCCGGCGCGCAGCGACGCAGTGCTGCTCAGCGGCAGTGGCGCCGGAGCCGGCTTAGCAGGAGCCGACGGAGCGGCAGCCGAAGCGTTCGCAGGTGCTGCCTTGGCCGGTCCAGGATTGACCGGCGCCGGCTTAGCGGGTTTGGCAACCGGTACAACCGTTGGCTGAGCCGACTTGGCAGCGCGGGCGGGAGCGTTGGGAGCAGGAGTCTTGGTGGGCTGGTCGGGCACGGCGAACATGCCGCCCATGCCACCTCCCATGCCGCCCATACCACCCATGCCGCCCATCCCTCCCATGCCGCCCATCATTCCTCCTCCCATGCCTCCCATGCCTCCCATGCCGCCCATACCACCCATCATTCCGCCACCCATACCTCCCATACCGCCCATGCCACCCATCATTCCGCCGCCGCTCATCGGAGGCACGACGATGTCGCCGACCGGGTAGATCTTGTTGATCGGGTCGTTGTTGGCGTCGTCGTTGCTGGTGATCTGCAGAGTGCCTTCGCGGATGACATAGGTCAGGTCGAGCGGCTTGAGCATGATGCGGAGCGCCGAGCGGAGCGTAGCCGAGGTCAGGCTCAGCGTGATCGGGGTATCCGGATCGACGCTCAGGTTGTCCAGTTCGGTTTCATTGATATAGATGTCGATGCCGTGCTTGGTTTCGAACGTGTCGAGCACTTGGCGCAATGGCAGACCGGTGAAGTCGACTTCAGCCGGCTCGCGGAGGGCGTTGTAGATGTGCTGCTCCGAATCGTCGGCCGCCAAGTTGATCGAGCCGTAGCGTTCTTTGCGGCGGACCGACAGTCGCTGCCAAACTTCGGCGGGCGGGTAAACGATCGGCGGCGAGCCGGGGAACGGAACCGCGGCTTCTTCCACGCCACGCATCGCGTCGACGAAGCCTTGCTCGCGACGGCGGAAGGCATCGCGGAGCAAGCCTTGGTTGGCTTGCAGCGATCCCTCGACCATAACGATCGCGGCCAGCGGGGTCGCCGGGGCGAGCTCTTCGATTTCCGGAGCGATTTCCTGGCTGGCTTCGAGGTAGCGGAACTGGCTCATCATGAACGTGAAGCTTTCGACCAGTTGCTTGAGAGCCGTCTCGCGACGCTCGCTTTCGGCCAGCAGGCGCTGGGCGGCTGCCGCCTGGGCACGTACCGCTTCGGTGCGAGCCAGTTGATCGAGATAGACCGCTTCGCGCTTGGCAGCCGTCTCCAGGGCTGCTCGCACGCGCATATCGAGCGTGCGGCGCAGAGCGGGATCGAGGTTTACGTTCTGGTCGACTTCTTCCAGCAGCGCCATCAAGCTGTTCTTGACGGCGGTCGGATCGGCTGCCATCAAGCGATTCGCCTCGCGAATCTGAGCGTTGACCTGGGCTTCGACCGCTGTCGACTGAACTCTGCGAAGGGCCATTTCGTCGGCCAGTAGGTCGCCCGTCGAGAGGAAGCGTTCATCGAGCACGCCGGGGACCGTGTCCATCGGGGCCAAGGCATCACTCGGACCAGCTAGCGGAGCGGCTGGCTCGGCCAACGGGGCGGCCGGTACGGCGGCGCCGGGTGCGGCCGGGGCAGGTTGAGCAGGCGCAGCTGGAGCGGGCTCGGTGCCGAACGGATTGGCACCGGCCGGTGCTGGCTCGGCGCCGAAGGGATTCGCCGCTGGCGGAGCAGGTTCAGCGGCTCCGAACGGATCGGCGTCGGCAGGCGGCTGAGCGGGCGCGGCCGCAGGGGCGGCTCCGAACGGATCGTCCTGCGGAGCGGTCGTCTGCATGAACTTGCCGGTCGGAATCTGCTTCTTGGCTTCTTCTTGAGCCGCATTGAGCAGCGTCTGGGCTTCCACGTTGTTCGGATCGACCTTGAGAGCTTGCTCAGCCAAGCGAATCGCGTTCTGAATTTCGCCCGACTTCAGGGCAAATTCACCCGATTTGACCAAAGAGATCGACGAGTCGGACATCGCGTAGCTCATCGCTCGCAGTCCGGCCGAGCCGAGCGCCGGCAGCGTCAGCCCTTGATCCTTGGCAGCGTTCTCGCACACCGTCGTCATAAAGCCCATGTCGGGATGGCTTTCTTCGGGAGTCAAATTCCAGCGGAGCGTAACCGGGTTGCCAGCGACCACGGCTTCGACCGTCAGCTTGCCGCTTTCGGCCTTGCCATCGGTGCGTCCCACGATCACCGAGTCGCGATCGACGCGCATCGGCGGAAACTTGGCCGGCAAGTATTTCGATAGGCTGGCAGGCGTTTCCACCCGGGCGGGCCACAGCACCGGCGCGTGGATGCTTTCGGCCAGCGCGCGGCCAACCTCTTGCATCGACGCGGTGATTTCGTTGCGGGAGAGCAGAATGCCGCCGGTCTGGTTGGCCAAAGCGGACAGCGCCGGCACATCGACCACCGGCCCGATCACAAAGCTGGTGACGGTAGCTTGCTTGGTTACCAGGCTTTCGATCAGCTGCTTCTGATCTTGGTTCGACAGGTACTGCTTGCCGTTGACGCCGTCGCCGATGTAGACGATCGTGCGCTGCGCGCCGGCGTCCTCGCCGAACTGGCCGAGCGCCGTTCGCAGGGCCAGACCGAGATTGGTCGTTCCCAGCGGCACGCGGGCCTTCAAGCGATCGATGGCTTTGGCGAGCTGCGGGCTGCCCGGAGCG
>JBQCEI010000631.1:0-6091 GCA_051960375.1 Aureliella sp.
GCCAATGAAATGTGACTTGCTCAGCCGTGGCGCGGTCTCCCGCGAACTGCCAAGGCACCTTCGTGTCCTGTTGAAGTGCGAGCACCGATCGAAAGAGGTTCTTTGCGTTCTCGATGTTGCTCTTTTGCCCCCACTCGGGCGCGTTGCAAACGAACTCTTCGAACGAGCATTCAACAACGACCAACGCCGATTCAATCTTTGCCAAGTTCGCAAGCTCGGCTTCAAATCGCTTTCGGTGTCCGTCAGTGAAGCCCAATAGGGTTGTGTGGGCATCAGCCATCGACTTGCGTTCAACGTGGCATCTTCCGATACCGCCCGTGACCGAGTAGTCGCCCAGGCTGTCCGGATGACGGCCAAGGCATACGCGAGCTGTCTGAACATCCCAAAGTGCATAGTCGTGCTCCGCGTCTGCCCTGATACCGATGAAGGGAAACGGCAGCTGTTCGGCCGTGTCAATCAAAATCTCAAAGGGTGTCTTAATGGACATTTCGTTGGCGCCTGCTCTTCGTCACAAAATCAACGACCTCTGCCCATGCGAGCAGGCCAACAAGAAACACCGCGTTCAAGTTGCTCCAGAGCCGCATCATTGCCTGTCGCTCCTTTGAGCAAAGCCGGTAATGATCTTCATGGACTCGGGCTTAGCGACTGGATTTGAGTCAAGCAGCTTCTTGCGAAGCAACGCGTTGTCCGCTTTGAGCTTTTCAACCAGCTCGCTTGCTGGTGCGCTCTGTATCCGGTTGCTGCTCGGTTCTCGCTTCTTCATTTATGCAGCTCCTAACAAAAGCTTTGCTCGTTCGATCAAGACTCGCTCGCGCAAGAACGTCTTGCGTTTCTGAAGCGATATGTTTCGGGCCATCTTGTCTGCGGTGGCCTTCTGGCCAACCAGCCAACAGAACTCTTCGGCGCGACTGATGGCCGTATAAATCCACTCGCGAGAAGCGACGCGGAGAGCGCCGGGATACGTGTCGAGCATGACGACAACCCAGCGGCATGAACTGCCCTGCATCTTGTGACAAGTGAGCCCATAGCCAAGGTCGAACTTGCATCCGCTTCCACCGTCGATCGATTTGCCGCGCGGGACGCGAACGATTCGAAGCGGCGCCGATAGTTGAACCGTGAAGAACGATTCTCTAATGTCAATGACCTTCGCCAGCTCGCCGTTAGCAACGTAGACTTCGGGCTTCTCTTTCTTCTTTTGGCCGGAGTCTTCTTCCGCTTCGTCCTTCGCTTCCTGGCTGCCATCAACCAGGGGAAAGGAGCCGTTTTCCGTGTTTACTACCTTGTCATTCATGCGGAACATTTGGCCCGCGGCGCCCGGCGATAGATTCAATTCGCGCTGCAGAATGTCGTTAAGCTTCGATCGGCTGAGCGGCGATTTCTCATTGACGGCCGCGATGACTTGAACGTCCCAAACCGGATCGAGTCCGACCGACTTGGCCTTTCGACAGACGCTCAACATCGATTCAATTTGCGCGTCCGGAGAATCATCGCCGGTGATGATCAGATTATCGCCGGCGGTCCATGGCAGCCCGTCGCGAATGGCCGCGCATGCTTCGACAATGCCGCCGCTGTTGCGTCGAATCTCGCGAAGCTCGCCGTAGGGCAACCCGGCCGCGATCAGATCGCGTAGCGGCGCGCCGTGGCCAACCGGTGGCAATTGGTAAATGTCACCAATCAGCAACAGGTGACAACCAAGCCCCATACCGCGCATGAGCCTCGCGAGCTTGTCGGTGTCCTTCATGCTCGATTCGTCGCCGACGATCACCGAATGCGGAAACGCGTCAAGCCCTTGGTTTTCGAGCCAGTTCAGCCAAGAATCCGTTGTGCGGGCTTTGATGGACAAGTCATGCTTGACTAAGTTTTCAGTGAGCCGGACCGCGGCCTTTCCGGTTGGCGCCGCTACCAGGATGTTCGATAGCCCAAACGTCTTTCCAAGCTCGCGAATCAGCACGCCGGCCGTATGCGTCTTGCCCGTTCCTGGCGAGCCGCCAAGAATCGCGATCGAGCCGGAAAGCGATTTGCCGAGCTGGTCGCGTTGATGTTCAGACAAGCCGTCCAGCTGCTTGGCATCGGGCCAGCGATGCTTCACGGCCATCGACTTCGCGGCTATCTCAGCGATTTGCTGTTCGCTTGCCGCGGCCTTTCCTTCCGCGATCCAGCGCAGGCCCTCGCCTGAATTGATCAGCGGGCCGTTGACTCCGCGGCTGAACTCTTCGCCGATAACTCGAGCTCGGATTGCCAGTTCGAGCGCGCGGCTAACATCAACGTTCGCGCCGGTGATGTTTTGGCTGATATACGTCTCAGCCCTCGCCGCCGGGAACCAAGTGTGCCCTTCGCTGTCGCTCGATATGGAATACCAGCCGCACAGCGCTTGCCGCTTGAGCTTGTCAGGAGGCAAGCCGAGCTCCAGGTACATGGCGTCGCATTTCTTGAAGCCAGTGCCGCCGAACTCCATCAATCGGTATGGGTCTCTCCGGATGATCTGCGCAGCTCGCGTGCCCCATTTCTGAATCGCAGCTCGCGTCAGCGTTCGCGGGAACCCGCGGCCGCTCAACAGTCCGGTCAGCTCGATTTGAACGGCTTCGGTCTCTTGCTTGCCGCGAAGGATCACAGCGATTGCTTCGCATGATTCTGGCGACAGTGGGAGCTTGACCCGGGCCAACGCTTCAGAGGCCTTTAACGGCTCTTCTCGAAGCGTTTTGACGGCATCTTCGCCAAACAGGTCGAACAGCTTCTTTGCTCGCTGCTTGCCGAGTCCAAGGCCTTCTCCGGCGGCTGATAGGTAGCTGGCGATTGCTTCGCGTCCGGCCGGCGCCGATTCAACGAACGAGTTAAAGACGAACTGCGATTCAATCTTGTGCGTCCGCGGGTTGCGATAGTCTTTCCAGTGACCGAAGAAGCGGTAGTCGAGCCCAGCGCGTAGCTCTTCTTTGTCGGCTTGCCCCTTGATGCTGCAGAGCTTCGATTCAGCTCGGATCGTGCCGACGATGGTGTCAGACTCGCCCGGCCGGTTTGATTCCCACCGGTGGCGCTCAGTGCAAAATGTTCCGATCAGTTCAGCGTTAGTAGTCACCGAGATGGCCTCCCTGTCGGCGCATTGTCTCGGCCTTGCTCCATTCGAGCTGAAACTTCAGGGTTTCGCGAAGAATCTCTTCTTGCGTAGGGACATGTTCCGTTGTGAACTGGGCTTCGTCATTCTCCGGAAGCCAATCAAACCGCATGCCCGGGTGTTGGCTTAGAAACGCAAAGCTTTTGTGAGGAACGCCAACCACGCGACGAACGATCTTCAAGCTGATGCCTAGCTCGCGCGAGATTTGCTGGCGAGTGAAGCCCTCTTCAAAGAGCTGCTTGATTCGCGGACGCAGCTTTTCGATTGCGTCTCTTGTCGCACGCTTTTGAGTTGCAACGGCTTCCATTTAGCCCGATTCCTTCCGTCAGGAGTTCAATAAGCAGTGAAGGCGGCGGGAGTCGAACCCGCTTGGCCTTGGTTTGATCCAAGGCGTATTCCAACCAATCGCCCTCGCTCAACGCGGGTATTAGCGACCGCCGCGGCGCCGGTCGGCGCTTCGTTAAACGTCGTCGGTATTGGCCGACGGCGCTTTGTTTTGGGCTTGAGCTTGCAGCATGGCCGCAACGCTCAATTTGGGCTTGTCGCTTTGCGTGGCCGTCTGGCCTCCGCTGGCTTCATCCGACTTCGCGAAGGTCGACTGATCGCGACGCAGCTCCGCGGGGATCGCGGCGACGAACTGAGCATGCTTCGGAACGTCTTTTACGGCCGGATCGTCGATATGAAAGATGTTGTCGAACTTCAATTCGATGTGCTTGCCGTTGGGGTTCTTGGCCTGCGGACTGTTCGGCCGCTCTTCGACTTCGATAACCAACTGCCGCCCAACCATCGCGGCCGTGTCGAGTGCCGTTTGTTGGCCGGGAACATGCTGGCCCATCATGCCAGTAGCCAAGAAGAGCTTGAGCAGTCGACGATTACAGAACTTGCCACCGTCTTTTTGTTCGGCGTTGCCCTTCAAGAAGAGCTGGTCGAACGTCTTGTCGAACTGATCCGGATGCGTGCCGGCGAGAATGCCGAACGTCACATGCAAACCGTCGAGATACTTGCTTCGATCGAAGTTCATCGGCTGCGGATCTTGCGCCATGACGATGACATGAAAGAAGCCCGGCTTGCTCAAGAATGAAGAGCTAGAGCCGTCGTCTTCCGGTGGTTGCTCGAATGCGAATTGGGTCATTTGAAAGAGTTCCTTAAAGAGATTGGCTAAGAACCGTAGGGCATGAATCGTTGTGGGCTTGGTGGATCAGCGAACTGAACTGTTCAAACTGACGCCGAGTGAGTAAGACTGAGTTGGCGATTTGAAATTGGCCGATGATTTCTACGGGGTGTTGGGCTTGCTCCATGGTGAAGAAGACAAAGTGTCGGTGTCCGTTCAACCCGAAAGAGACGAATAGCTTTTGCATCGCGCGTCCGCTTCCTGGTTGGACTAAAACGGAATCCAGTTTTCGAAGAACTTGTCGACCTGCTTGGACTCAAGAGCGGCGATCAGATCGCGAGCTTCGTAGTCTCTGAGCTGAGCCAGTTGCGACCGGTTCGAGTTCTTCAACAGTTCCGCGACGCGCTGAGCGATGCCGGGCGTCACTTGCTCAGCTTCAAGCAACAACTGCTGCGCTCGCTGCAGCTGCTCGGCAGAGCAGACCGGAGGGCCTTGCGGCTCGGGCGTCGCCGCCGGAGCAACCAAGCCTTGCTCTTGCGCCTTGGCAGCGAGCTTGCCGATAATCTCTTCTGCCTGCGCGGGCGTCAGATCAGCGACGGCTTGAACGGCTCGCTTCTTCAGAATGTTCGCGATCTGATCTTCAGACTGATTGAGCAGCTTGAAGAGCGAATAGAGCTGATCGCGCTGAGCGGCCGAACAGAAGAGCGGGTTTTCGGTTGCAACCAGGGAAGGGGACGTCGCGAGAATCGCTTGAGACCCTTTCGCGATCGCGGCCGCATCGGGCGGAGCCGCTTTCACTTCGGCGGCCGGAGCGGGCGCTACCGCGGCCGGCGAAGCTTTGAGCAGATCAGTTACGCTCAAAGTCTTCGGTGGCTCGGCGCCGCGTGCGCCCGCTCCTGTTTGCGGTTGCGACTGTCGCTGTTCGAACTTGGCCAGATCCGCTTCGTTGACTGCGAAGGCATCGGCCGGAATGTCGAGCCCATCATTGAGCCAATCGACAACCGGAGCAATCCAATTGGCATCGGGCTTGACCACCAACGCATCAACGATCGACGGATGCGGACAGCGGCTCTTGGTGACCGATAGGATGTGATCCTGGTCGATCGAGCCGTAAAGGTCGAACTCGTATTCCATGCCAGCGCGTTGAATCGGGCATGTGCCAACCTTTCGCGGAACCGATTTGCCGTTGGCATTGGCTTCGATAACGTAGTCCGTCTTGCTTCGCATCGTCGCGATGATGTGGCATGGTGACCGCAGTATCGCTTCGATCATCTGGTTGTGCATCGGCGTTACCGTCTTCCATGCGGTGAACGTGTTTTCGCCGCGGCCGGTTGCCTGTCGGTCCTTCAGTTCGAGCGCGCCGCCGGCTCCGCTCCACGCGTGCGAAAGTGAATCGATCAACAAGACGTCGAAGCCTTCCGCTCCGGCGGCAAGAATCGCTTGCGTGTAAGACGTCGGGGCGAAGTTCGTCAGCTCGCAAATGTCGAAGCCCCATGCAACGCCGTCCGGAGCCAGCCCGAGATACTTTTGGATGGCCCCCGATTCCGTGTTGATGACAGCAACGCGTTTGCCCAATGCGAAGGCGAAGCGGAGAGCGGTAAACGTCTTGCCCGACCCGCTAACGCCGTCGAGCGCTAGCCGCAGTCGCGATTTGGTTCTAGTTGCCGGTTTAAAAAATCCCATGGCGACGCGTTTCCTTGTTGAACGTCGGTGAACTACAGAACGCCCATGCGCTCAGCGATCAAAGCGCACATCGAAAGATCATTTGCGAGATAGTCGAGCGCGGCCGCTCGCTTGTCTTCTTCGCCGCTCTGCCAGAGCTTCCAGAAGTCGGCGCCGGTGATGTCGTCAGGCTTTTGGCCAAGCCCCAT
>JBQCEI010000632.1:0-3129 GCA_051960375.1 Aureliella sp.
CATTTGACCACCGACAAGGAGATGTTCTCGCGATCGATTCCGGTGCGGATGATCCACGGATCTTCCAGCCGCAGGCCGCGCGAGATATCGGCCAGCGTGTCGGCGGTAGCCGTCGCGGTCAAGGCGAGCACCGGAGGATTGTCGAGCTGAGCGCGTACCCAGTGCAGACTCAAGTAGTCGGGTCGAAAATCATGTCCCCACTGACTGACGCAGTGCGCCTCGTCGACGACCAGGATATCGACGCCGCGCTTGTTCAGAATCTCGCACAGATCGGTGCCCTGCAAGCGCTCGGGAGTCGTAAAGACGAACTCGACCGAACCGTCGGCGATGCGCTCGTTCGCGCGGCGAATATCGGCTGCTCGGCAGGTGCTATTGAGCACGACCGAATCGAGCTCCAGTTCGCTCAGCCGAGCCGCCTGGTCGTTGGCCAGCGCGATCAGCGGACTGACCACGACCGTAACGCCCGAGAGTTCCAGCGCGGGCAACTGGTAACAGAGGCTCTTTCCCGATCCGGTCGGCATGACGACCACGGTGTCGCGGCCGCGCATCGTCGCCGCAACGGCTTGCATCTGCCCGGGTCGAAATTTGGTAAAGCCAAAATGCTCTTCGAGTTTGCTGCGAAGAATGCGCGGGTCCATTGAGTTCACATCTCCAGGTTCAGTTTTTTACCGCGGAGACGCAGAGAGCGCGGAGCATCCTCAGCGCTCTCCGCGCCTCCGCGGTAAAAAAGCAATATCGTGCTGCAGCCAGCATCGCTGAACCGGTAGCAATTGTCAGGCCAAGGCAATCCCAACATCTGTTAGTCAAACCCCAACACCGGATGCGGAATGTAGTCGGCTTCGAGCTGGGCCACTTCTGCTGGAGTGAGCTCTAGTTGCTCAGCAGCGATCGCATCCTCGAGATGCTGCATCTTGGTCGCGCCGATGATCGGCGCGGTGACATACGGCTTGGTAAAATGCCAAGCGAGTGCCAGCTGCGACATCGAGACGCCGCGGTCCTTGGCCATCTGTTCGACGCGGTCGACGATTCGGTGGTCGGCCTCTTCGGTGAGGCTGTACAACTTCTTGCCGAATTCGTCGGTGCCGGCCCGCTCGGATTGCTGACGCTGCTGCCACGGGCGGCTCAGTCGGCCGCGGGCCAGCGGGCTCCACGGGATGACGCCGATCTGCTGATCGATGCACAGCTGCATCATCTCGCGCTCTTCTTCGCGGTAGAGCAAGTTGTAATGGTTCTGCATCGAGACGAACCGCGTCCAGCCTCCGAGATCGGCCAGGTAAAGCGCCTGAGCGAACTGCCAGGCGTGCATGCTGCTCGCGCCGATGTAGCGAGCTTTGCCGGCCTTGACCACGTCGTGCAAAGCTTCGAGCGTTTCTTCGATCGGCGTGCCGTAATCCCAGCGATGGATCTGGTAAAGATCGACATAGTCGGTGCCCAGCCGCCGCAAGCTGTGATCGATCTCGGTCATGATCGCCTTGCGCGACAGCCCTGCTCCGTTGGGATCGGGACGCATGCGGCCGTGCACTTTGGTCGCCAGCACGATGGAATCGCGCGGTGCAAACTCCTTGAGCAACCTGCCGACGATCTCTTCGCTCGTGCCATCGGAATAGACGTTAGCTGTATCAAAAAAATTGATCCCCGCCTCGACCGCTCGCTGAATGAAGGGCCGCGACTGCTCCTCAGGCAGCGTCCACGGATGCGCCCCGCGCAGCGGCTCGCCGTAGCTCATGCATCCCAAGCACAGCCTCGAGACCCGCAAACCGCTTTTGCCGAGGCGAACGTATTGCATGAGGAGCCTTTCGATTTTCGAATTAGCGTTTAGGGGAATGCTCGTTTTTACCGCGGAGACGCGGAAGACGCGGAGGAGTCTCTGCGCACTCCGCGCCTCCGCGGTAAAAAAATGAAGCTAACATCATAGAGAAACGACGTTGTTCAAGTAATCTGCAGCTTGATTCTCATGTGCGAAAGTTCTTTCATGCGCTCTCGACGCGGCCGGTTGACGATCATCCTCAGCAGCGGGTTGCTGCTTCTGCTGACGACGCTTTTCTACACGCAGTATTTTCTCGCTCGGCCGATTGGGAGCGGGCCTGCTGGGCCGGAGGTTTCACCGGCTGCTTTTGCAGACGTGTGGACGACGCGGCCGGTCCAAGTCGTCGGTATTGGCGACAGCGTCACGCGAGGGCTCGGAGCCGCTTCGCCCGATCACTCGTTTTTCAGCCGGCTCGTTCGCAATCCCGATGACGAGTTTGCCGATATGCGAGGCATCTGCTTGTCGCACGTTTTGCCTCAGCTCGAGTCGGAGAACCTCGCCATATCGGGTTCCACTTCTTGCCAGCACGCCGAGGTGATTGACGAGCGTCTGAAAACTTATCCCGAGGAGGTGTTCGGCTTGGTTGTTATGACCACTGGCGGCAACGATTTGATTCACAGCTACGGCCGAGCCGCGCCGCGTGAGTGTGCGATGTATGGCGCGACGCTCGCCGAGGCCGAGCCGTGGATCGAGCGGTTTCGCGTCCGCCTGAACGAGATGCTCGGCAAGATCGAGGCGGCTTTTCCCGGCGGCTGCGAGATCTATCTGGCCGACATCTACGACCCAACTGACGGAGTTGGCGACGCGCCGAGCGTCTATCTGCCAACCTGGAAAGATGGACTGGCCATTCACGCACGCTACAACGAAGTGATTCGCGAGTGTGCCAAATCGCGAAGCAACGTGCACATCGTGCCGCTCTACGAAACTTTTCTCGGCCACGGTTCGCATTGCCGACAGTTCTGGCGAGCGACCTACGACAGCGAGGATCCGCACTATTGGTTCTTCGAAAACATCGAAGATCCCAACGACCGCGGCTACGATGCGATCCGCCGCGTGTTTCTCAATACGATCGTGGAACATACTGGATTGCGAGATCAGACGTTGGCGCGCGAGACGGCCATGCAAGGCCGGTGAGCTCTTTGTTTTTTACCGCGGAGGACGCGGAGAGCGCGGAGGGACACTGGCTGCTTTCCTGAGTCGCGAAGCCATGTAACCCGACGCTTATGCGAGGGACGAACCCGCCACAAAGCCTGATAAACCGCGCTCCCGAAGACCCCTCACCCCCGGCCCCGCACCCCCAACCGGGGCGAGGGGGGAGGACA
>JBQCEI010000633.1:0-2324 GCA_051960375.1 Aureliella sp.
GACCATATCGCCACTCCAGCCCCTCATCCCCAGCCCCTCTCCCCGAAGCGGGGCGCGGGGGAGCCACGCAGTGTTTGGGCGCACGCCGTGTGAAACCTCTTATCTCCCCTCGCCCCGCTTCGGGGAGAGGAGTCGCGGGTGAGGGGTCTTTAAGAAGCATAGCTTCGGGGCAGGTTCGTCCCTCGCTTACGCGTCGGGTTACATGAAACACGGCAATCAACATCGATCCGCGTCCCACTTTATTGCGTGCCGCCGCTTCGCGGCTAGCGGAGCAACTTCAGCGTGCCAGCGCCTGCGCCGGTTACTTGTTTGAAGTCGCAGGCGCTGGGGCGCTTGTCGGGGCGCCAGCGCACCAAGGAAGTTCCGTGGCGAAAGCGATCGCCGGTGAAATGATCGTACTGCACTTCGACGACCAGCTTGGGTTTGAGCGGCTGCCACTCGCTCGATCGCTTCGTGCTCCAGCGGCTCGGCCCGCCCGGCTTGCGGCCGGTGAAGCCCGGCGGCTCGATCAGCGGCTCAACCAGTTTGGTGATCTTCGCACGGTCGGCCGCGCGGAACGCTGAGGTGAAACCAACGTGATGCAATAGCCCTTGCTCGTCGTACAAACCCAGCAGCAGCGAGCCGACAACGTCCTTGCCTTCTGCGTAGCGAAAACCGCCGACGACGCAATCGGCTGTGCGACGATGTTTGATCTTTTGCATGCCGTCGCGATTGCCCGACTGATACGGCAAGTCGAGCCGCTTGGCGACGATCCCGTCGAGATCGCCGCCGACGGTGCGAAACCAACGCTTCGCCACTGACAATCGCGAGGTAGCTGGCGAAAGGCGGATGTCGTCCCGTCCCTCGAAATAACGCTCGGCCACTTTTTCGAGCGCCGCCCGTCGCTCGGTGAGCGTCTGCGAGGCGAGCGACCTGCCGCGGGCGTCGGCCAACAAATCAAAGACGATCAGCAGGGCAGGGTGCTCGGCGGCGAGCTTGCGCACGCGGCTCGCCGCCGGATGAACGCGCAGCAGCAACTCGTCAAACGACAAGCGGCCTTCGACCGGAATGACGATCTCTCCGTCGAAGACGAACTTGCGCAGCCGCAGCTTGAGCAGCGATTGCACGAGATCCGGAAAGTAGCGACCCAGCGGCTGGCCCGACTTGGATTGCAGCTCGACTTTATCGCCGTCGCGAAACGCCAGGCAGCGAAATCCATCCCACTTCGGTTCGTACTGCCACTGCGCTCCGGTGGGCATCGCGTCGACCAGCTTGGCTTCCATCGGTTCGAACGTCAGCGGCAATTCAAGCGACGGCAACTCACGAGCCATGGAGCAACTCCTCAAGATGGAACCTGCCGCGAGCGGCTAAGACCGGCTTCCACAGATCGCCGACTTGCTTGATGCGGGCGGGCATGTTCTTCAGGTCGAACTGCTCGACCTCGACGCCGCGCTCGACTTCCTCCCAAGTGACCGGCGCTGAGACGGTCGCCAGCGGCCGAGGACGAACCGAATAGATGCTCGCCAGCGTTCGCCCCCAAGCGTTTTGGTTGTAGTCGACCAGCACCCGTCCGCGCGGGCGTTTCGCAATGCGGTACTCGGCGGTGATGAGCTTCGGATGCAACGTGGCAAGCGTCTGCGCGAGCCCCTTAGCTACCGTCCACACATCTTTCTGCACCGGCCCGCGCACGATTGGCACGTAGACGTGAATGCCTTTGCTGCCCGATGTCTTGGCGTAACTTTTCATTCCCAGTTGCTGCAGCGCGTCACGAACGACGAGCGCCGTCTCGCGGACCTTCGCAAAATTCGCTCCCGGCACCGGATCGAGATCGAAGTGCAGAAAATCAGGTCGATCGATGTCATCGCACCGCGCATACCACGGATTGAGATCGATACAGCCGAGATTCACCACCCACAACAACGACGCGAGATCTTGCACCACTGGAAAGTCGATGACGTTCCCCGAGTTGTGCGGGATCGTGCAGATCTGCAGCCACTCAGGATGCGGATCGGGCGCACGCTTCATGAAGAAGAATTTGCCACCGACTCCGTTCGGATAACGCTTCATCACCATCGCGCGATTTTGCAAGTGCGGCAACAAAACCGGAGCGACCGCGTGATAGTAGCGCAGCAAGTCTCCCTTGGTGATGCCCAGCTCGGGCCAAAAAACTTTTTCAAGGTTCGAGAGGATCAGCTCTTTGCCGTCGACAGCCACCTCGACTTCGCGCCCGCGCTCGGGAATCGTCACAGGTGGCGTTCGCCTCCGAGCCGCGCTGCTTCGCCGCGACCGCGCTGGAGGCGCCTCGGCCGCGCGAACCTTCCGCGCTCCACTCTTCGAAACACTCC
>JBQCEI010000634.1:0-6125 GCA_051960375.1 Aureliella sp.
GCCCCAGAGCTTATGGCATGGAACGCCCAAGTGCTTGCCGACGATGTCCCACAGGGCGATATCGATGCCGGCGATCGCGGTCGCTCGCACGATGTCGCCGCCGTGCCAGAAGTGTTGGCGCCACATCATCTGCCACAGATGCTCGACGCGCGTCGGATCTTCGCCGACGAGCAACTGTGACAAGTCTTCGATCGCGCCGACGATGCTCCGCGTGTGCCACTCGAGCGTCGCCTCGCCCCAGCCGAACAGACCCGGCACATCGGTCAGCACTTTCACGAAGACCCAATTGCGCATGCGAGCGTGACAAACCAACGTTTCAATGCGTTCGATGCGCATGAGCCAACCATCCCACTCTTCCAAGCTGCCTGACGTATGCCTGCCGCAACATACTGAAGCGCCGCGCGGTAAACAAGTAGCAGAAAAATGTGGGGCCCCCCTCCGCGCCCTCCGCGTCCTCCGCGGTAAAAAATAGGAGCATCCAAAATGTAAACGGTCGTTGAGTAGAGCAGGGGAGGTCGTGACCATGCCAACAGGTTTGTTCATCGCAGGCAAGTGGGAAGCGGGCGAGCGCACCGTCGAAGTCAAAAACAAGTACAGCCTCGAGACGATCGGGCAAGTCGCCGTGCCCAGCGCCGGCGACATCGATCGAGCGCTGGCGAGCGCCGTGCGCGGAGCCAAGGCAATGGCCGAGCTACCTACGTATCGACGCGTGGAGATCCTGGCCAAGACTTCAGCACACATGGCCGAGCACCGCGAAGAACTGGCGCGGACGATCGCCGCCGAAGCGGGCAAGCCTTTAAAATTTGCCAGAGGCGAAGTCGATCGCGCGGTGACCACTTTTCAGTTGGCGTCTGAGGAAGCTCGCCGCATCCACGGCGAAACGCTGGCGATGGACGCGGTTCCCAACGGCGAAGGCTTCTTTGGTTTCTGGTGGCGCAAACCGGTCGGCGTTGTCGGCGCGATCACGCCGTTCAACTTTCCGCTCAACCTGGTCGCCCACAAGCTCGCTCCGGCGATCGCTGCCGGCAATGCGTTCGTGCTTAAGCCAGCGGAGCTGACGCCGCTGACGGCTGTCACGCTAATGGAGATTCTGCTCGAGTGCGGTTTGCCGCCGGAGGCAGGCCAGTTGCTGCCTGGCAGCGGCAAGACGGTGGGGCAGGCGATCGTGACCGACTCGCGCGTTGGCAAGGTGACCTTCACCGGCAGCGCGACCGTCGGCCAGCAGATACTTGCCCAGGCCGGCATCAAGAAAGTGACGCTCGAACTAGGCAATAGTTCTCCAGTGATCGTCGCCCCCGATGCCGACCTCGATTACGTCGCCAAGCGGTGCGCGATCGGCGCCTTTGCGCACTCGGGTCAGGTCTGCATCAGCGTCCAGCGGATCTTTGGCGACCGGACGATCGAAGGGGAACTGCGCGATCGCATGGTCGAGGCCACGCGCTCGATCGTTGTCGGCGATCCGCTGGACGAGCAGACCGACGTGGGACCAATGATCGCCGAAAAGGAAGCCGAGCGCATCGAGCAATGGGTGCAAGAGGCCGAGCGGCAGGGCGCGCGGCGCTTGATCGGAGGCCAGCGCGAGGGAGCGATTTATTATCCCACGCTGCTCGAGCACACCCGGCCCGAGATGAAAGTGATCAACCAAGAGGTGTTCGCGCCGGTAGCCAGCTTGATCGCTTGTCCCGACTTCGAAGAGTCGCTGCGCCAAGCCAACGCGACCGGCTACGGTCTGCAAGCAGCCGTCTTCACCCGCGACATCAACCGCGTGCTCGAGGCCATCCGCGAGCTCGATTTCGGCGGCGTGATCATCAACGACATGCCCGGCTTCCGCGTCGACCACATGCCCTACGGCGGCAACAAACAAAGCGGCCTGGGCCGCGAGGGAGTGCGGTTCGCCATCGAAGAGATGACGAACATTCAAACCGTGGCGATCAAAGGGTGAATGCCAAAACCGTTTTTACCGCGGAGACGCGGAGAGCGCGGAGGAAGAGCCGGTTAGTGTTGGTCCCGCGCTGCTTCGAGGTATTTCAGTTGTCGGTACAGCATTTCGATGCGGGGGACCGGGATGCCGGCGGCTTCGGCGGCTCGCAGGGGGTTGCCGAAGATGGCTTCGATCTCCATCGGTCGGCCTTGCTGGTAGTCCAACAGCATGCTGCTGGCGTAGGGGACCATCTTTCGCGTATCGGCGAGCATCTTGTCGATGAAGCTTTCTTCGACAAAGCTGCCGCAGCCGGCCGCCGCGGCGCGGACTTCGCGCATGAGGCTTTCGGCCAGCGCCGCAGCATGCGGATCGGCCATGATGCGGTCGGTCAAGGCATTCAGGACAACCGATAGTCCGTTGAACGGAATGTTCCACATCAGCTTCATCCACCGCGTCTGCCGCAGGTCTTCGGTGGGTGTGATGTCGATCCCCGCGCGGCGAAAGTCGTCGGCCAAGCGCTGCATGCGCGGAGTGATCGAACCGGCCAGCAGCGGCGCGTACTCGCCAAAGCTGATGCGGCCATAATCCAAGTGCTGGATGTGGCCGGGGCCGACCTTGTTGCTGCAAAGAAAACAGCAACCTCCCAGCACGTGCTCGGCGCCGACGATGCGGGCTGCGTCCAGTTCCACATCCCAGCCGTTCTGCAGCACCAGCACGGCTGAATCGGTTTTCATCAGCGGCGGCAAAGCGGCTTCGAGGGCCGCGTTGGCAGTCGACTTCCAGGCGACGATGACAACGTCGACCGGTGGCATTTCATCCGGCGAGCGATACGCGTTGACCTTCGGCAGATGAAAGTCGCCCAGCGGCGTATCGACGCGCAGGCCATGAGCCCGCACATGTTCGTAGTCGCTGTGCAAGAGAAAGTGGACATCCAGCCCGGCTCGAGCCAACAGCCCGCCATAGAGTCCGCCGAGGGCGCCCACACCTAAAACTGCATACGAAGTCATAAACCCGAGTCCAAGCGCCAGCAGAAGTTTTACCGCGGAGGGGCGGAGAGAGCGGAAGGGGGGAACGGAGCAAAAGAAAGAGCCCATACCTCAAGTGAAGCATGGGCTCTCACGAATACTCATTGCAACAATCGAATTGCAACAATCGAATTGCAACAATCGAACCAACGGCGCTCGTTAGAGGCCCGGAGCGATCTTCAGCAGTTTGCCCTTCTTGTCTTCGCCGATGACGGTGATGTAGAGAGCGCCTTCGGCGTCGAAGGCCATCGCCGTCGGCTTGTCCAGTTCGACAATCTTCTTAGTCTTGACTCCCTTGTCGCCATCGGACAGCAACTGGAACAGGCCGCCTTGCTTGGTGTCGGCCCAAGCGAAGTCGAGCGCGTAGAGTTGGCCGCGCGGGCTGTAGGCCAAAGCGCAGATGTCGTTCAGGCCGGTCTTCAGATTCAGGAGCATTTCTTTGCTCTTGGCGTCATAGAAGGTCACCAGGCTGTCGCCGGGAACCGTGATTTCGCCCATCTGTCCGACCACCAGTTCGCCGCGCGGGCTGATGGTGATGCCGACCGGTGCGTCGACCTCGGTCGCTTCCTTGGTAGCCAGATAGCGCTCGAAGCCGCTGACGTCCGAGCCCTTGTACGGAGCGCGGGCAACCCAGCCCTTGGTGTCGTCACCGTTGCTCGTTACGTAGATCGCATCGGAGGTTGCCGCCAAAGCGTAGAAGTTGCCTTCGCCCTTCTGATCATCGGAAGCAGCCAACTTGTAGCTGGTCTTCATCTTGTCGGCCTTGAGGGCTTCTTTCATGTCCTTCAAGTCGTACACGCGGAGCATTTCCTCGCCGTCGGGCAGTCCACCGCCGCCGACGACCAGCGTGTTCTGATCGAGGAACAGCAAGCCCAACGGTCCGATGTCGAACATCGGGCCTTTGCCGTACACGTCCTTCGGGAAGTCGGTGATGACCGGCTCGGCCTTGCCATCGGCGACCTTGACGACCCGCAACGCGCCGCTTTCGGCGATGAACACGGTGCCGGTTTCCGGCTGGATCGCGATGCCGGTCGGATTGTTCAGATCCGATACAACGGTCTCGACCTTAAGACCATCTTCAGCCACCGCTGGGGCGCAAAGGAACAGGACGCCCAGGCAACTCAACAAACGCATGGTTTTCATCGTCAGGAAGCTCCTACACAGAAGGTTTGTCTCGAAAAAGTTTTTCTCAGGGTAGTAAACACAGGGAGGTTTTGAAGCACGTCGCTCCAACGCTTGCGCTGCATCAGCCGCAGAGCGCTGCCTCGCGGCCGGCTGCATCGCTACGCGAACGGACGCTACTGCGTGCCGGCTTCGTAGCAACGTGCCCATTTCGCATGAGCAACTTGCCAACAGCTTAGGGCAGCTGAGGCGCAGTGATATCGGGGTAGCTGGGACTGGACAGTCCTTCGCGCAAGAAGGTCACCAAGGCCTTCTTTTGCTCGGCAGATAGTTTCAGTGGAAAGATCTCTTCGTCGAGGTAGCGATTCGCCTCGCCCCCTTTGTCGTAGTAGTCGATGACTTCTTCGAGCGTCTTGAGGCTGCCGTCATGCATGTAAGGGGCGGTGCGGGCGATCTCGCGCAAGGTGGGCGTGCGGAACGAGCCGTGATCCCCTTCGATACCCGAGATCTTGCGGCGGCCTTGATCGAACTCTTTGGCCGACGTGCCGACGCCGATATTGTGGAAGGCGCCGTCGGAAAAGTGCGGGCCGTTGTGGCAAGCCGAACAGTTGGCTTTGCCGAAAAAGAGCTTCATGCCGGCTTGAGCTTCGTCCGAGAGAGCCGTCTTGTCGCCCCCTTTGAAGCGATCGTACGGAGCGTTGCCAGAGATGATCGTGCGTTCAAACGACGCGAGAGCCTTGGCCAGGTTGTCAGCCGTGACTCCCTCGCCAAAGACTTCTTTGAAGCGTTTCTGATAACCTTCGATCGCGCCGATTTTCTTCACAGCTTCTTCGATCGGCAGATTCATCTCGATCGGGTTAGCGATTGGTCCCAAGGCCTGCTCTTCCAAGGAACCGGCGCGACCGTCCCAGAACTGAAATTTCTGATAAGCGGAATTGATAATCGTCGGCGCGCTGCGTCCGCCGCGCTGACCGCCGACTCCCACCGCGGTCGCATCGTTGTTCGACCAGCCCATCTTGGGATCGTGGCAGCTGGCGCACGATACGCTGTTGTCGGCCGACAGCCGCTTATCGAAATACAACATGCGGCCCAGTTCGATCTTCTCCGGGCTGGCCGGATTGTCTTTCGGATAGACCAGCTCGGGCAAGCCGGCCGGGACTTGTGCGAGCCCGCTCGGCGCAGTGCAAAAACTAACTACCGACGACGCGGCCACGATGGCCGCGGGCAACCAACTTTGCGGCCGCAGCCAGCGGCGGCAGGCAAACGAGAGTCTCATCACCACACATCTCCACAGGAGGGCAGGACGGGCCAGTTGTCGGCTCGCCACAGTTTGGATTGGGGCAGGAAAATCATTGTGGAGGTATTATAGGCGCCTGGCAACCATGGAGGCGGCAGGAAGATTTTTACCGCGGAGGACGCAGAGAGCGCGGAGGAGGCGCGGAGAGTTTTACTAATCAGCGTTCTGGTCGACGATCCGCTGGAAGCACTTGAGCGTGGCTTTGCTGACGTGGTGCTCGATTCCTTCGGCATCGACCGCAGCGGTCTTAGCATCGACGCCGATGGCGATCAGAAAGCGGTAGACCAGATCGTGGCGCTGCCGCGATTGCTCGGCCAGCTTCTTCCCCTGAGCGGTCAGCGTAATCGGCCCGTAGGGCTCCGACTGCAAGAGCCCGGCTTCCTTCAAGCGTGAGACGATCCGCGAGACGGTGACGTGACTGACGGCAAACGCACGCGCCAAGTCGACCACGCGGCACACTCCATCAGCGGCAACCTTCTCGGCTACGGCTTCGACGTAATCCTCGGCGGTCTCCAGCGCGTGGTCGCGTCGAGTGCGGCGATGCGACTCGGCGTCGCGGGGGCGCGAGGTCATGGATCGTCCAGCTGCGGAAAGAATAACGACAAGCCTCAGAGACGCTACGGATCTCCAAGGCGATGAAGCGTCACAGTTTCACGGCTGAGGCGCATAGCGTCAAGAGCGTGAGCGTTCCAACTCAGCGGCGCTGACACTACCCAAGAGTACCGGGGCGCTTTCGTTCAATTGGGAAAGCAGCAGATCG
>JBQCEI010000635.1:0-6189 GCA_051960375.1 Aureliella sp.
CTTGCGCTCGTGCATCGCACGCCGGCTACGGCCACCGGCAGTTTAACGTGTAGTTGAATTCTCGCTATAGCTGCGTGATAATGCATGTTCGGGATGCATTGAGACTAAGCTGCCGCTTCCCCGCCCCGCCCTGCCACAATCCCGCCAATGCTTGCCCACGATTCGGCCGCCGGCGCGTCCTCGACTGACGCTGCGCCGCTTCCTTTCCCGCCGTTAGCCCCGCCCTCCCCTTGACGCATAGGTTCGCAATATGGCTTCGTGGTGCTCCTCGTTCGTCGACTGTGCGAATCGATTCGTGCTTGGGCGGCGTCTCGGTGCGGGGATGTTGGTGGCGCTGGCAGTAGCCTGTGGCGGGGCGGTGTCTGGCGAAGATCCGCTTACGTTCGAGGCCCATGTCCGGCCGATCTTTCGCGAATATTGTTTCGATTGCCACGGCGCAGGTCAAAAGCTCGAAGCGAATCTCGATTTGCGGCTGGTCCGCTTTCTGGAAAAAGGAGGCGACTCGGGGGCGGTGATCGACAAGGCCGATCCGCCCGGCAGCTTGCTGCTGGCGATGATCGAGAGCGGCGATATGCCGCCGGGCGAAGCCCGCGTGCCGAGCGAGAAAGTCGAGCTCGTTCGCAAGTGGCTCGAAGCGGGCGCCCCGACTGCGCGGCCCGAGCCCGAATCGATCGGACCGGGCGTGCCAATCAGTTTGGAAGAGCGCAGCTACTGGGCCTATCAACCGATCACCCGCCCTGCCCTGCCGGTGCTCGACAACACGTCGCGCATCCGCACGCCGATCGATCTGTGGCTGCAAGCGGCGATGCCCAGCGGTCTGAGCTTCTCGCAGGACGCTCCGCGGCGCACGCTCATTCTGCGAGCCTACTTCGATCTGATCGGACTGCCGCCGAGCGATAGCGAACTGGCTCGCTGGATGAACGCGCCGGAAGATAGCTGGTACGAATCGATGCTCGACGAGCTGCTCGAGTCGCCGCATTATGGCGAGCGCTGGGCGCGACACTGGCTCGACGTCGCCGGTTACGCGGACTCCGAAGGTTACACGCTGGCCGACGCCGAGCGACCGTGGGCTTGGAAATACCGCGACTACGTCATTCGATCTTTCAACGCTGACAAACCGTTCGACCGCTTCATCACCGAACAGCTCGCTGGCGACGAACTGGCTGGACCGAAACAGGGCGACTGGACCGCCGAGCAAATCGAACTGCTCACTGCGACCGGTTTCTTGCGGACCGCGGCCGACGGCACCGGCAGCGGCGACAACAGTCCCGAAGCTCGCAATAAGGTCATCGCCGATACGCTCAAAATTGTCGGCAGTTCGCTGCTCGGTTCGAGTCTTGCGTGCGCTCAGTGCCACGATCATCGCTACGATCCGATCTCGCACGTCGATTACCACGCGATCCGATCGGTGTTCGAACCGGCGCTCGACTGGCAGAACTGGCAACCGCCTGCCTCGCGACTCGTGTCGCTTTACACCGAAGCCGATCGACAGAAGGCCAAGGAGATCGAAGAAGCCGCTCAGGCGATTATCAAATCACGCGATGCCAAACGCGATGAATACATGCAGCAAGCCCTCGAGCAAGAACTGAAGAAATATGAAGAGCCGCTGCGCGAACAGCTGCGCTCGGCTTACAAGACTCCCGAGAAAGAACGCACTGACGAGCAGAAGGGACTGCTCGCCAAGCATCCAAGCGTCAACATCACGCCGGGCGTTCTGTACCAGTACTTGCCGCAAGCGGCTGAAGAGCTGAAGAAGCTCGACGCGGAGATCGCCCAGAAGCGAGCCGAGAAACCGACCGAGGAATTCGTGCGAGTGCTGACCGAACCGGCCGACAAGGCGCCGCTGGCTCGGTTGTTCTACCGCGGCGATCATCGCCAGCCGCAGCAGGAAATCATGCCGGCCGCGCTCAGCGTCACCGTGCCCGAAGGGGAACGCATCGAGTTTCCCAAGGACGATCCGCAGTTGCCGACCACGGGCCGGCGGCTGGCGTTCGCTCGCTGGCTCACCGACGGCAAGAACCCGCTCGTGGCGCGAGTCATCGTCAATCGCATCTGGATGCATCACTTCGGACAAGGCATCGTCGCCACGCCCGGCGAGTTCGGTCGGCTCGGCAGCCTGCCTACGCATCCGCAACTCTTGGACTGGCTCGCCTCTGAGTTCATGGCTCAAGGCTGGAGCGTCAAAAAACTGCATCGCTTGATTCTGCAATCCACCGCCTGGCGCCAGTCGAGCGTGCGCGAGCCGTCGCGGCAAGCGATCGATCCCGACAATCGCTACTACTGGCGCAAGAACCTGCAGAGGCTCGATGCCGAGATCATCCGCGATCGCATGCTGGCAACGGTCGGAGGGCTCGAACGCACGCCGTTCGGTCCGCCCGTAGCAATCAAAGAAGATGAAACCGGGCAAGTGATCGTCGACGGTTCGCAAACGCGGCGAAGTTTGTATATCCGCGCTCGCCGCACGCAGCCGGTGGCGATGCTGCAAACGTTCGACGCGCCGGTCATGGATATCAACTGCGAATTCCGCCCGGTGTCGACCGTGGCTACGCAGTCGCTCATGTTGCTCAATGGCGAATTCACCCTTGAGCAAGCGGGCCATTTGGCCGATCGCGCGATTCGCGAAGCCGAGCCGGTCTCGAAACAAACGCTCGCAAGCTTGCCCCAGCTGCCGCCGCTGCCGATGGATGTCTGGTCGTGGGGCACTGGCCAGTTCGATGAAGCCAGCGGCCGCGTGAGCGGCTTCGAACCGCTTGCGCACTGGACCGGCAGCCAGTGGCAAGGCTCGGCCGAGCTGCCCGGCGCGCATTCGGGCTGGGCCCTGCTGCACGCGCAAGGGGGCCATCCGGGTAATCCGCAGTTTGCCGTCGTCCGTCGCTGGACCGCTCCAGCCGCAGGCAAGCTGAGCGTTACGGGAACGCTCGAGCACCACAGTGAAAACGGCGATGGCGTTCGCGGTCGACTCGTCTCGTCGCGCTCGGGCGTGCTTGGCCAGTGGCAAACGCACAAGGGTAAAGTCGAGACACCGGTGAAGGATATCGAAGTTGCTGCAGGCGATACGATCGACTTCATCACCGACTGTATCGCTCACGAGACCTCCGACTCGTTCAACTGGCCGGTCAAACTCGAACTGATGGCTGGCGATGGCGCGAAGTCAGCTTTCGACTCGGTCGCAAACTTCCATGGCCCGGCGTTCGACAAGCAGCGTTTGGCGGCGCAGCTTGCCCGCGCGTGGCAGTTGGCCCTCGCGCGTCCGCCGCGGCAATCGGAAATGGGAGCGGCGTTCCGCTTTGCCGCCGAGCAGCTCGCTGAACTCCGTCGCGAGCCGCGCGGCGTGCCGGCTGGCAGCACGCCCGAGCGTCAGCTGCTGGTCAATATTTGCCAGATGCTGCTCAATTCCAACGAATTCTTGTACGTTGACTAACCAAGTGGGTGCCGCATGATCATTAGGACTCGCAGGCAGTTTCTGGCACACCAGGCGATGGGCATCGGCTCGCTGGCGCTTGCCTGGTTGCTACAGCAGGACGCCGCTCGGGCCAAACCGAAAACGGTCGCCGCTCAGCCGCACAACGACCTCAAGCCGCGGAGCCCCGAGTTCGCGCCGCGGGCGCGGGCGATGATTTCGCTGTTCCAGCACGGCGGTCCTTCGCACATGGACCTGACCGATCCGAAGCCCGAACTGAGCAAGTACAGCGGTACCGATTACAGCGGCGACATTCACTTCAGCTTCGTCAATGAAGCGAGCAAGAAGCTGCTGGGCAGCCCGTTTCGTTTCGCTCCGCGCGGCAAGTGCGGCACCGAGCTCTCAGAGTTGCTGCCTCATACCGCCGACGTCGTCGACGACCTGTGCGTGATCCGCAGCATGCACACCGGCGCCAACGGCCATGAGGTTTCGATCCGCTATTTCCACGGCGGCATTCCGGGCATTCTCGGTCGGCCCACGCTCGGATCGTGGTTGACATATGGACTGGGCAGCGAGTCGCAGGATTTGCCGGCCTACATGGTGCTGACCGATCCAGGTGGATTGCCGGTCGACGGAGTGACCAACTGGTCGAACGGTTTCATGCCCGCCACCTTCCAAGGGACTGTGCTGCGACCGCGCGAGCCGCGCATTTTGAACTTGCAAGCTCCGCCGCATCTGGCCGGTTCGTTCCAGCGGCAGAATCTTGACTTGCTCGAACAACTCAATGCCGAATACTTGTCGGCCCATCCAGGCGAAGCGGAGCTCGAGGCTCGCATTGCGAGTTACGAACTGGCTGCCCGCATGCAGACGGCTGCGGCCGAAGCGCTCGACATCTCGCAAGAAACGGCTGCGACGCTGGCCATGTATGGCATCGATCGTGACGAGACGCGCGAGTACGGCACGCGCTGCCTGATCGCTCGCCGCCTGGTCGAGCGCGGCGTGCGCTTCGTACAGCTGTTCCATAGCGGCCAGCCGTGGGACAACCACAGCAGCATCGCTAGCGCCTTGCCGAGCATCTGCCGTAAGACCGATCAACCGGCCGCCGCGCTGGTGCAGGATCTGAAGCAGCGGGGCATGCTCGATTCGACGCTCGTGCACTGGGGCGGCGAAATCGGTCGCTTGCCGGTGACCCAAGAGCACGGCTCGCCGGAGAAAGCTGGCCGCGATCACAACGGCCAGGGCTTCAGCATCTGGCTAGCCGGCGGCGGCATTCGCGGCGGCATGGCGTTTGGCAAGACCGACGAGTTCGGGCACAAGGCAGTGGAAAACATCGTCACGCCGAACGATTTCCAAGCCACCGTGATGCACCTGTTCGGCCTCAACTACGAACACCTGACCTATCCCTACAACAGCCAGGAACAGATCATCACCGCCAAACGACCGGCGCGGGTGGTCAGCGAAATCATTGCCTGAACAACGATTCCGACTCCGCGCTTGTTGCGTCTCGTGTGGCACTGGCTATGCCAGTGTCTTCATTTCGAAGTACTAAGGCCAGGCGCTCGGTTGCGCGGGCCAATGCCAGTGAGGCTTCCTTCACTCGGATCCTAGCAGAACGGGCGTTGTTGGGCTTTGGGGTTTGCCATTCCTACAGACTTCGAGGTGGGAAGCACTGCCACACAGTTGTTCTGCGTTAAAAAACGAACTTCAAGGCTGCGGCGTCGGTACCGAATTGTCGGTCGTTCCGTCGACCGCTTCGCGGCTGCGCTCGACCCCTTTGCTGATGGCTTCTTCGACGCGCTCGGCCGCCTCTTTGCCGTAGGCTTTCGCCTCGTCGACGCCGCCGCCGGTCGCCTGGTTCGCTTTGTCGAGCACCTCGCCCGCCTCGCGATTGGCGTCATGGAGAAACTTTTCGGATCGCTCGCTCGCGCGTTTGCTTGCGTCCGAAATCGAATCGACCGCTTGCTTGCTCTCCTCGGTCGCTTCATTGATCGTCTGCTTATCGCAGCCGACGAAGCCGCCGAGAACGAACGTGCCAAGCACCAATTGGGTTGCCAATAGCCAGCGTAGACGCATCAGCTTGCTCCTGATCGATCGGGGGTTTTTCGGGAGCAAGTGAAGCAAACCGTGCGCCATGTCTTTCCCTCCCTGGTCTTTACCGCTGAGGTGTCCCTGTGCCGGCTTTGCGTGCCTTAGGCTTAGACTCCACTTCCTCGCGCTCGTCTCCCTCGGCGATTTTTTCATAAGGCACGCCCAGTGCCTTCAAAATGCGGTCGACGTACTGCTGCGTCTTCTTCAGCGGCGCGCCGTCCCGGAAGGCATCGTCTTGCAGTACGAACATCAATAGCAACCCCATGTCCGAGTGCTCCGCTTGCTGCCACTTGCCTTTGAGATCCTGATTGGTCAGCAACTCAAAATAGACGCCGCAGTCGCGATTAAGATTCCAGTAGTAGTGGTCCAAGACGAATGGCTTGCGAGCATCCAATAGACTCTGACTGGCCCGGGTCTTGCCAGTCACCTTCGAAGTCTGGCGTTTGATCTTTTTCAGCGATTGGTCGATGCGGCCGACGACTGCAGGCTCGTCGACGGCGGAACAACGCAAGCCAAATAACGTCACTTTTCGCATGGGAACCTCACAGCAACATCCAAGGAAGAACACTAGAGCAGCAGAACGACGCGAATCTTTCTCGTCTTAGGAAGGTCAAGTCTTCCGTTTAGGCTTTTTGATTGGATCGTCCGAACACCCGCATGAGAGCAGTTGTCCGCGGCAGTTGGGGCATTGCTCGACGTCG
>JBQCEI010000636.1:0-6816 GCA_051960375.1 Aureliella sp.
TAAGACGAGCGCAGCTCTTTTCTTCGCTCCCCCTCGCCCCGCTTCGGGGAGAGGGGGCCGGGGGGTGAGGGGCGGAAGCAGAGATACGTTCGCAATCAACAGATCAACCATGGACCGTTGGGCTCTGTGGCAGGTTCGTCCCTCGCTTACGCGTCGGGTTACAAGAAGAGCGCAATGGTGTGTTACTAGAAGCGATATTCCAGCGCCATGCCCGAGCCGTTGGCGACGGTGGTGGGAAAGATGCGCCAGCGGGCGTCGGGGTGATCGGTCGCATGCACGGCTGAGGCGGAGAGGTAAGCCATCCACCACCCGAGCGCGATCTGCGACGGATAGTGAGCTCCATCGGCAGTTCGCGACAACGGAGCCAACGTGGAAGCGGCATAGAAGGCCGCCTTCCAGCCAGGCGCATCGGTCATCTTGGCCGCGGTAATAAATGGCAGCGCGCCCATGAAACTGTGACCGCTGACACCGTTGTCATCTTGGAAAGGTTGCCACTCGGATCCATGCAGCGTTTCGCCCGGCCGCGAACCGCCAGTCGCGTACTGCAGTGCCAGCACCGGCGGCGCGCCGACCAGAAAACCTCGCAAGGACTTCTCGCCCCATCTGCTGACTGCATCGCTGGCTCGCCCGTCGGGCAGCAAACTGCCGCCGATCCACGCGGCACCGAATATCGGCAGCGTCAACCGGCCGTCGCCGAACTCTTTGTTGGCGTGCAACGATTCGAGCCACTCGTCGGTGTTGGCGTGATGAAGCGACGATTGCAAATGCCGCTGGATGTTGCGATCGAGCGACGTATTGGCCATCAGCCCACCGACGGCCAGACCGCTGCCGAGCATGAACAGCGACTCGGGCGAATAGAAATTCAGCTGGTCGCTCTTCAGGCGGTCGAACAATCGATGCGCCCGCGTGCTCGCGCTCGCCGGCCTGCGATCCAGTTCGGCCCGCAGCTCTTCTAGGCCGGGACTCTCTTCCGTAATTGCATCGAAGGTTTCGCCATAAGCCGGAACGCTCACATCGCTGTGCCCATCGTGTCCAGCTAGTGTCAACAGTTCGATGTCGCGGCTTGTCGGCTGACTCAGATGAGCAGCATCGGCAGACAGCGTATCAGCCCATTGCTCAAGCCGCAGCGGCCGCTGATAGGACGCTGGATAGCCAGCCTGGGCAAGCCAATCTTCGCCGCTGGCACTGGCCGGCCGCTCGAAGCTCTCAGGCGATAGCCTCTGTGCGGATGCATGAGCGCAGCATAAGAGCGCTGCCACGAAGGCTGCCTCGGCCAATAGCGCGGAGCAACTGCTGAAGACGAAAGCTTTCAATACTCGGCAGCTCCGGCGCGTGGCAACGGCTATTTCAGGAGGCGCATTCGCCCACCACCGTATAGCCTCAAGCCGCCCTCGCCGTCCAGATCAACGTTCCCCGGCGGCCCCTCCGCGCTCTCCGCGTCCTCCGCGGTAAATCCGTCGGTAGTTAGGACGCCGTCAGATCAGCCGGTTCCTCAAGCTCGTTCAACAGCTGTTGGATCTCGGCCGGTTCGGCCGGTTTGGTGAGGTGATAATTAAAGCCGGCGTCCTGCGTTCGCTGCTTATCGTCGTCCTGTCCCCAGCCGGTCAGCGCGATCAAAAAGATCTTTTCGCCCCAAGGCTGCCTGCGAATGTGGCGAGCCGCTTCGTAGCCATCCATCCGCGGCATCCCCAAGTCCATCAGCACGACCGAGGGCAAAAACTCCTTGGCCGATTCAACCGCCTCGGAACCGTCGTGCGCCAGGCGGACCTCGTTGCCGAGCACCTTCAGAACCAGGCCCAGCAGCTGCGCCGAATCCTTGTTGTCGTCGACTACGAGCACGCGATGGCGGCGCGTCGGCTTCGCCTTCGCCCCGGCGGTGGCATGCTGTCGATCGGCTTCGGTTTCGAGGATCGGCAACCGCACCGTAAATTCACTGCCCAGATTGGGCCCTTCGCTGATCACCGAAATCGAACCTGCGTGCATCTCGACGATGCGTTTGACCAGCGTCAATCCGATGCCCAGCCCGGTGTACCCCAGTTCGACCGGCCGGTTGATCTGCGTGAACATGTCGAAGATCTGTCTTTGCATCGGCTGAGGAATTCCCAAGCCGTTGTCCTTGATGCTGATGACCGCTTCATTACCTTCGCGACTGGCGGTGAGCCAGATCGTGCCGCTTCGCTTGGTGTACTTAGAAGCGTTGCTGAGGATATTGGCAAACACTTGGGTGAGTCGGTTGGGATCGCCGTCGAGGAAGATGGGAGTATCGGGCATGACCGTATGCAGCGTATGACCGGCCTCGCTGATGAACGGCCGAATCGCATCGACGGCGCTTCCCAGCACATCGGCCAGATCGATGCGAGCCTTGCGCAAGGTCAGCTTGCCTTGCGTGATGCGGGACATATCGAGCAAATCGTCGATCAAGCGGATCATCTGATGGGCCTGGCGTTCCATCATCGCCCGCGTGTCGGCCACGGTGGCCGGATCGTGCGCCGCGATCCGCAGCACCTCCAGCCCGGTCCGAATCGGGGCCATCGGATTGCGCAGTTCATGCGCCAGCGTCGCCAGAAACTCGTTCATCTTGCGGTTGGCGTCGGACAAGTCCGCTGCCACGCGACGCAGTTCTTCTTCGAGCTGCTTTTGTTCCGAGATCTCGCGGCAAATCGCTGAGAAACCGGCGGCATTGCCCAGTTCGTCATACTGCACGACCAGGCTGCAGTTGAGCCAGTGAGGCGCCTGCGTTTTCAGGTTGTGCACCAGCAGCTCGCATTCGCCGTGTCCCTCGGCCAGAGCCCGCGAGAAAAACTCCTTCTCCAGCCTTTCGCGGTCTTCATCGCGGAAGAGATCCCGCACCTTGACTTGCTGAGCCTTTTGCAGCGACTCCAGTCCGAGCAAATCCATGCCGGCCTGGTTGATGTAAAGCGGCTTTCCCACAGCGTCGTAGATCGCGATGAAGTCGCGGCTGTGTTCGACCAAAGAGACGAATCGGCCGCGTTCCAATTCCGCGCGATACTGTTCGGTCACGTCGCGAGCGACAAATAGCACCGAGCCGAGCGAATCGCCCGAGTATTCGGGCGTTAGCGTGGCAGAAAACCGCCGCCTGCCGGCCGGCGTTTCGAGCCAGCATTCCATGCGGCCTTCCTTGCCCGATTCGAAAGCCACGCTGAGCGAGGCCTCGAGCATCTCGCAGAACGCGCCCGCCACGCCCAGTTCCCGACAGGTCTTGCCCAGAAACTCAGCGGCCAGCTTGCCGGCGGCCCGCTCCATCGCTCGATTGACAAACAGATGCCGGAACTGGGAATCGTACCGCGCGATCATGTCGGGAGTATTGTCCGTCAGCGACTGCAGCTCCTGCTCGCGCTGCCGCAGCACGTCCTCCGCGCGGCGCACTCGCAGGAACGAACGAATGGTCGCCACGAGCACCCGCGGCTCGATCGGCCGCGTGAGATAACCGTCGGCGCCGAGATCGAGCCCCTGAATGCGATCTTCGTCGCTCACGAACGTCGCTGACGTGTGAACGATCGGAATGTCGGCGGTGGCCGGATCGCTCCGCAACCGGCGGCAAACTTCGAAGCCGTCGATGTCGGGCAAGTTCACGTCGAGCAAGATCAGAGCCGGGCGGTCCTTGGCTTTGGCCAGTCCATCCTGTCCCGAAGCGGCTTCGCTGGTCTGGTAGCCAGCTTGCCGCAGAATGCGCCCGGTCGAATAGCGATTGATCTCGTTATCGTCGATGATGAGGATCGTCTCATCGAGTGCAGGTTTCATGTCGGCAACCTCTCGCTTCCTGACGGCCGGGCGTCGAGGGAGTGCCCCGTTTCGCTGAGCGCCAGTACCGCCGGGATCGTGAGCGTAAAGGTCGACCCCACACCTAATTGACTTTGAGCAGAAACGTTGCCGCCGAGCAGCTCTGCATAGCGTTTGCAAAGGGACAGCCCAAGCCCCGAGCCGCGTAGCCGCTTTTGCGTCGAAGAGACGATTTGCACCCAGTCCTCAAAGATCGACGCCAGATGCTCTTGGGCGATTCCAATTCCGGTATCGCTGACGGAGAACTGAACGCGGCCACCTTCAACGCAAGTGGCCCTCACGCGGACTTCCCCCTGAGAGGTGAATTTTAATGCATTGGAGACAAAATTGCGAAGGATGATCGAGAGCTTCGTGTCGTCGGTGTAAAGCTTCGGAACATCCGGCGGCTCGTCAAAGATCAACGAAACGCCCGACTGGGCGATGATCGGTTTAAACAGTCCGCGGATGGCCGAAAACAGATCGACCATCTCGAACCACGCCGGGGCGATCGTCACGCGGCCCGCTTCGAGCTTGGCCAGGTCGAGCAGATCGTTGACCATGTCGGTCAATTCGCCAGCCGCTTTCTGAATGAACTTGACTTGCTTTTCCTGCTCTGCGGTCAACTCGCCATCGAGTCGCTGCAAAAGAATGTTTGAGATGCTCTGCATGGCTCCCAGCGGCGTTCGAAATTCATGACTCATGTAAGTCAGAAACCGCGTCTTCAGTTCAGCCGCTTCGCGGAGCTTGAGCGAGTACGTATCCAGTTCGGCATACAGCGCGATCACGCCGCGATTGGTCTCGCTCAGCTCGGTTTCCAAAGCGGCGATCGCCTGCTCATGGCCCTGTAGCTCTGATTGAAGTTTGTCGCGCTCGGCGCTCAGTTCGGCATAGCGCTGCTGCAGCTCGGTCAGTTCATCCATTTCTGGCTCGTGGTTTGTGTGCCTTAGCAGCTCGTTGATTTAATTACCCGGCACGCGGTAGCGTCCGATTTCTTTCGGCGTGCGATGATCTTCTTGTAACCCGACGCGTAAGCGAGGGACGAACCTGCCACAAAGCCTGATAGCACATCGTTTGTCTACCGAGGCTGCCCTCTGCAGGCAGCGCAGTCGGCCTTTACGGCGGGTTCGTCCCTCGCTTACGCGTCGGGTTACATGTCCTACCACCGGCGCAGGACGACCACGGTGACGTCATCCCGGCCGCGCGTAAAGTCGCGCAGCAACACGCTGGCGATCACGGCCGGATGATGAGCGTTCAGCCCCGGATACTTGCGCAAGTCCCAACGATTTTGGATTCCGTCGGAGTACATCACCAACAGCCCGCCGCGAGGCCAATCGTAGTCCAACTCCTGAACCGTTCGCATCAGGGCTCCCACCGTCCCGTTGTGCGACATCAAACCTCGACTCTCAGTGGAAAACACCAAGCTCCCGCCGATGTTGCCTATGCCTGCATAGCGCAACTTATCGCCGGCCAGCAAGAGCGTTCCCGAAGCTACGGCTGCACCTCGTGTTCCGGAGAGCGCGCTGTGAGCTTCCGAGATGAAATCCTTCGGGCCAAATTCGCCAGCGCGCTGAAACACTCGAGTAGCAGCTACGGCAGCTTCCGACGCGGCGGGACCGTGCCCCAGACCGTCGGCGACCAGGATGCGGAGCTGTTTTTCGTCGAGCTCAATATACCAAGCATCTCCGCAGACCGATTCACCGGGGGCGGGAATCGAAATCGCTCCGCACTCGATCCGCTGCTTGGCAAAGAGCGACGGCTGCGAAGGACCTGCAACCCGCGCAAGGACGACGGTGCCTTGATCGCTCGAATATATGTCGAATTCCCCCGCCATCCGCCGGACCGCTCCCAGCCCATTGCCAGGCGTTCCGCCGGTGGAGTATCCGTCTTGCATGCAGCGCTGGATATCGAGTCCTGGCCCCTTATCGATGGCGAGGATCTCGAGGCGCTGGTCGCACGTCGCGCCGACCAGAATTTGACCGGACTGGGCGTAGCGGCTGAGGTTGGTGGCCAGCTCGGTGGTGATGATTGCGGCTGCACCGGCTTGCGTTTCGGATAGTCTCATCTCTTGGCCGACGCGAGCGACTGTGCGCCGAGCTTCTCCGATCTGACTCGGGTCAGAGACTTTGATCGCAGTGTGAAAAGTCATCGCCGATTATTTCCAGCGCGTGACGGTGACGCGCGTTCCTTGGTTGGGCGCTGACTCGATGTCGAACTCATTGACCAACCGCTTGGCACCGGAGAGCCCCAGGCCGAGCCCTCCGCCGCTGGTCCAGCCATCGCGCATGGCGAGAGTGATGTCGGCAATGCCGGGACCTTGATCTTCAAAACACAGCCGCACGCCCTGCTTGGCATCGCGCGAGACGATGTCCCAGCGCATCGTGCCGCTGCCGGCGTACTTGACGGTGTTGCGGGCTAGCTCGCTGGCCGCGGTGATCAATTTCGTTTGGTCGACCAGCCCCAAGCCAATCTCTTGAGCCAGCTTGCGGACCGCTTGACGGACGTAGACGATGTCCGCTTCGTTTTGAAGTTGCAGCACATCGCTTTTAAGAACTTGCATGATCATCCCGCGCATCATCACCGATGGCGGCGCGGAGGATATCCATTCCGCGTTCGACGGTGAGGGCGGTGCGAACTCCTTCCAGCGTCATGCCTAGCTCGACTAGTGTGATCGCGACCGCCGGCTGCATACCTACCAGCACGGTGTGCGCGTCGAGCATGCGCGACATGCTCGAAATGTTGGCGATCATGCGCCCGGTAAACGAGTCGACGATATCCAAGGTGGAAATGTCGATCAACACTCCTTTGGCGCCGGTTTCGCAAATGCGGGCCGTCAGATCGTCTTGGAGGTTCAGGGCCAGCCGGTCGTGCATATCGACTTGAATCGTCACGATCAGAAACTGGCCCATCTTCAGAATCGCAATGCGTTCTGAATGTTCGGTGCTCATTATTGAACCCTCGTGACCGTGAGGCCGATGCGGCGCAGCGCCAGAGCGAGCGCGTCGGACAAGTTGGCTTTAGTCAGAACGCCTTGCAGAT
>JBQCEI010000637.1:0-2365 GCA_051960375.1 Aureliella sp.
CAACTGCGCTTCATCGCTCATCTGCCAGCCGAGCTCGGTGCACTGCGAAACTTGGAACGTCACCGGGCTGATCGTGGTGCAGGGCGGAAGGTTGGGCAGGCACCGGCTACTGACTTCCCACAGTTCATCGCCCGGTCGCAGGCAGCACGGCGTGCTTGCCCAGGCAGCGGTGGCTGGAAAATGGGTCGCGATCGAAGGAGCGACCAAGAGGGCGACCAGCATGAACAGTGCGCGAACTGCCGTATGCGCAGCAAGCCGGAGCGAAGTTGTAGTCATTGGAGTTTTAACGAGCCAGTTGATGAAGTGCCAAGGTTCTGTTGGGGCCTGACCAGCGCTTGGCCGCGTCTTCGATCCGTCTGACTGCGCGGAGAGTCCGATTCGTGTCGCCAGCCGCCAAGCCTGCCCTGCCAAAGCTCGTGGGAAGAGCAAGTGGCGGACCTGCGAAATGGGCGGCGAGCGCTCGGGAGGCTGCAAGCTATTTTGCCAGTCTTGCACGCGCTTTGAAACCAGGGCGAGCGGCTCGATGGCCCATGGGAGCCGAATCCCACGCCTGCCGGGGACTGAACCGGTCGTAACGGCTGTGAGGCTGCATGCGTCGCTATGGCAACACGAAACGCCAAGCGTTGAATCGGCGAGCCAACAGCCGGTCATGCGTGGTGATGAAAATTTTCATCATGTTTCGTTTGCACATCTCCGAACGCGCCGTAGATTTGTGCGGCCAGGAATAGATCCTGCCGTTTGAAATGTCTTTGCACACGGGGGAAACAATCATGAAGAAGCTGTTGGTTCTGGGACTGTTGTTGGCGATGTCGTCGGGTTGCGGACGCGGTTGGTTTCCGTTTTTCCGCAACGGTGCTCCTTGCAATAGCGGCTTGTGCAGCGCGCCGACCCTGCCGCCCAGCGCCAGCTGCGAAGGCTGTGGCAGCGGAGCGGGCTATGAGTCGTACGGCGACGGCGCGATCGTCGGTGAATCGATCGGCAGCGCTCCGATTGGACCGACCTACCTGGACGTTCCCCCGGCCACGATGGCTCCCCTGCCCAACCCGACCATCGTCGCTCCTGGGAAGTAGATTGTTAACCGCGGAGACGCAGAGAGCGCGGAGGTAGATCCCTTGCGCGCTCTCCGCGGTCAAGACTGAACATGGACGTTCCATTTGCCGCACTACGCAACTGGGCCGAGCACGGTAAACTGACAGGTTGAGCGTGCTCGTTGATTTCAGTAAGTCCACTCTATTGCGGCTGGCGGCGTTTAAGCGACATGGGAAGACGGAGCGGCACCACGCGACCGTGGTATCACGAAGGACTGAAATTCAGCTGCACTCAGTGCGGCGGCTGCTGCAGCGGCGCGCCGGGCTATGTCTGGGTCAGCCCGGAAGAAATCGCCGCCATGGCCAAGGCGATGGAGATGGACGAAGCGTCGTTTCGCGACAAGTTCGTCCGCCGCGTCGGCGCCCGCGAGAGTCTCATCGAATACTCCGACGGCGACTGTATCTTCTTAGATCCCGACACGCGCGGCTGCATGGTCTATTCGGCTCGGCCGACGCAGTGCCGGACCTGGCCCTTCTGGGACTCCAATCTGCAGAGTCCGACTGCCTGGAAGAAGACCTGCGAAGTCTGCCCTGGCGCCGGCACCGGCCAGCTCTACACGCTTAGCCAAATCGAACTAGCCCGCACGCGCGCCCTCGACGTCGACGACGACCTGTAACACACTGCGGGATAGGTTCGTGGCCTAACTGTGGGACGGCAGTCCCCTGCCGTCAGCACCCGGCAAGTCGGCCGACTGTGCCACAAAAGCTCTTCTTCTTCGGCCGCTTCACGGCCTTTCCGAGAAATAGGTAAAAGCCGTCCAGCTTGCCGGGTGCGGTCACATCAGGGCCTGATGTACCACATACCATTGCCGACTTCTTTCGCTGCCGGGAAAGTTAACGCTTGATTGCGTCTTCGGGCTGAGGATGAAGACAGGCGTAGGCGCAGCCCGAAATGCGATCGGCCGTGCCATGTGAGGCTGCGAAAGAGGTTCGTGGCCTAACTGTGGGACGGCAGTCCCCTGCCGTCAGCACCCGGCAAGTCGGCCGACTGTGCCCGTCTTGCTCTTCTTTGGCCGCTTCGCGGCCTTATAGAGAATTAGGTGAAGGCTAACCTGCTTGCCAGGTTCTGCACATCAGAGGCCTGAATGTGCTACGTTCGGCTGGCAGCCGTCGGCGCTGCCCCAAACACCATCGGCCGAGCTGTTCAAGGCTGCGAGAAAAGTTGGTGGCCCAACGTGGGACGGCAGTCCTCTGCCGTCAGCACCCGGCAAATCGCCCGACTGTGCCCGTCCACCTCTTCTCTTCTTCGCCCGCTTCGCGGCCCCTCAAAGAACCGG
>JBQCEI010000638.1:0-2580 GCA_051960375.1 Aureliella sp.
GGAGCACGAGTAGGAGCACGAGTAGGAGCTACGCTCGCGGGTGAAATTGCGTGTGGATCCGTTTCAGGCGCGAAGTTTCGACTTGGGTGTAAATCTGCGTCGTCTGGATGCTGGCGTGGCCGAGCATTTCTTGGATCTGCCGCAGGTCGGCGCCGCCGCCTAGCAAGTGCGTGGCAAAGCTGTGGCGCAGCGTGTGAGGGCTGATCTCGGGATCGATGTCGGAGCGGAGGGCGTAGCGTTTCACCAATTCCCAAATCGCTTCGCGGCGCAGTCGCCGGCCGCTGCGCGAGAGGATCAGCCACGGAACCGACTGCGGATCGCGGCCAGCGACCAGATTGGGCCGGATGTTTTGCAGGTAGTCGCTGATCGCGGCTACGGCGCGGCCGCCGATCGGCACCATGCGCTGCTTGGAGCCCTTGCCTTCGACTTGGCAGTAGCCTTCCTTCAAATGCACGTTGGCCAAAAGCAGATTGGAAACTTCCGAAACGCGGCAGCCGGTCGCGTAGAGCAGTTCGAGGATCGCGCGGTCGCGTTGGCCGTGCAGGTCGTAGCGTTTCGGGGCAGCCAGAAAGCGATCGACCGCCGACGGAGTGAGCACCTTCGGGATGCGCTGCCACATTTTTTGCGTGGCCAACAGCTCGGTCGGGTTGTCGCGGATGATCCCTTCGAGCTGCAGATATTTGAAGAACATCCGCGTCGCCACGACGGTCCGCGAGATCGAGCTCGGGGCGAGCGTCTCGCGTTGCAGCGAGGCGACGAACTCGCTGAGGTCGGCTAGCTTCAGCCGCGAGAGAGGCGTGTCGCCCAGCCAGGCGAGCAGCCTTTTCAAATCGCGGCCGTACGCCGCCACCGTGTTCTCCGCCAGGTGGCACTCGGAACGTAAATAATCGGTAAACTTTTGTTGCCAGTCGGTCGACGGTTTGTCGACCGGCTTGGCGGCAGGGGTTCGGCCTTGTTCGCGCAGACGCTGCAGTTTGCTCGGAGCCATAGGGGCGGACCTGGGACTGAATGAGCTTGTAGGTGTGGCACTGGCTCTGCCAGTGGCTTCTTCCTCGAAGTACCTAAGCGAGAAGGTTGACTAAGGCGTTCCAATGCGAGCCAAGTTTCCATCAAATGGGCCGCGTTCTCTTCGCTATTGGAGGGCACCTTCGGTCTTTCGGGAACTCCTCACTTCGAGATGAGAAGACACTGGCAGAGCCAGTGCCACACGGCAGCTGGCCGTAAGTGCGGGTTCGTCCCTCGCTTACGCGTCGGGTTATTGAAGAGGTTGGCATGCAGGAGCGCGCTACTTGCTCATCTCGGCGATTCGATCGGTTGGTCCGAAGGCGTTCCTCGCACATGGCGATGGATTGCGCATCGAGGCCGAGCGGCCGAGCACGATAAGCGACTGGCAACAATTTTGAGGATTAGAGAATGAATGTCTTGGTGATTGGTGGTGCCGGGTATGTCGGTAGTCATACCGTACGCTTATTGATGCAAGCGGGTCACGAAGTTTGGATTTACGACAATCTGTCGCGCGGCCATCGCCAGTGTGTTCCTCCGGGCCGCTTGATCGAAGGGGAACTGAACGACCGAGCCCACTTGATCGACCTGTTTCGCGATTACGAAATCGACGCCGTGATCCACTTTGCCGCTTTCGCGCTGGTCAACGAATCGGTCAACCATCCGGCGATCTACTACCAGAACAACGTCACCGCCACCTTGGAACTGCTCGAAGCGATGCGCTCGGCGGGCGTGTGGCGGATCGTTTTCTCGAGCACCACGGCGACGTACGGCCAGCCCGACGTCGTGCCGATCGCCGAAACGACGCTGCAGCAACCGATCAATCCGTACGGTTTCACCAAGCTGGTGATCGAGCACGCGCTGACCGACTACGCCCGAGCGTATGGATTCGGCTGCGCGGCGCTGCGGTACTTCAATGCGGCCGGCGCGCATCCCGACGGCACGATCGGCGAAGATCATGATCCCGAGACGCACTTGATTCCGATCGTCCTGCAAACGGCTCTGGGCCAGCGTGAATCGATTTCGATTTACGGCAACGACTATCCAACGCCCGACGGCACGTGCGTTCGCGATTACATTCACGTCGACGACTTGGGAAGCGCTCACCTCAAAGCGCTTCAGTTGCTCAAGCCCGGCACGAACCTGCAACTGAACCTCGGCACCGGCAAAGGATACAGCGTGCAGGAAGTGATCGAAGCGTGTCGCCGCGTGACCGGTTGCCCGATTCCGGCGGTCCAGGCCGACCGGCGAGCTGGCGATCCGGCGGAACTGGTCGCCGACAGCCGCTTGGCTCAGCAGGTACTCGACTGGAAGCCGCAGTACACCAACATCGAGGACATCGTCCGCACCGCCTGGAAATGGCATCAGTCGCATCCCCGCGGTTACGCAACCGAGTAGAGGCAGGTCGAGCGCGTAGAACTGCTCCGCGCTCTCCGCCCCTCCGCGGTAAAAAATCTTTGGCGGCACTCCATGCAGAACATCATCTTTGAAAAGCCGTACAAGTTCGTTCCGCCCCATCGCGGGAACTTCCTGCCGTCGTTCATTCAGACCTTCCGTTTGACCGATCTCTACATGTCG
>JBQCEI010000639.1:0-5456 GCA_051960375.1 Aureliella sp.
CATGCTTCGGTCCCCGGGGCTTCCGCCCCGGGCTACTGACGCCGGCCCCTCCGGGGCGAATTGAGTCATCAGCCACGGCACGAGATCCTCAAAAAAGAAAAACGCTCGTCGGCGGTCCGACGAGCGTTTGATTGCGACTGGAGTTTTTTTGAGCTGCGGTTCTATACGGCTTCTGGCTTGCGGCGGCGAGCTGCGCCGATCGCCATGCCCAGCGTACCGACGCCGAAGATGGCCAACGTCGCCGGCTCGGGTACCGCGCTCGGCACGCCGATGACCGGGTCCAAGGCGGTGACATCGACCGAGACGACCGTGTCGGCATAAGCGGTCAGTCCCTGCCAGTTGATGAAGATGCTGTTTTCATCAAACGTGACGTTCGACTGCGAGAATCCGCCCATGTTCGTCTGGCCGTTGACCGTCACCGTTCCAAAGGCTGGCAGGACGTTGTACTTGTCGAAGATGCGAATGCCGTTGAACGGGGCGGTGGCCCACTGAACGAACGCGTTGTAATCGATGCGGATGTTGGTATCCGAGATGTCCAAGGCGATGTCGTTGCTGTAGGGATACAGCGTGGTCAGTTCCGCACCTGCGCCGACGTTGAGGTCCTGCTCATAGAACAGCGACGCTTGGCCCGGATAGAGGTAGGTATATCCGACCGTCTTTCCATCGAACATGACACCGGCATGCGCTTGGCCGGCTGCGACAAAGAGCAGGACTGCACAGGAGAGCACTCTACCGATCCAAGCCAGACTCATATTTCGATCCTCATAGATGATGAGCTAGATCCGCAGTCTATGGCGACCACGAGCTTAGCGTAACAAGTTGCCACAGAGATAACAACCACGAGTTATAGTTCTCTTTTCGTAATTCCCCCAAAAGCCCTAAACGTTGCGTCAAGCAACCGAAACGGCATGGAAACCTGCGATCAGTGTGCATTCCCAGTATGCACTTCGCGCGCCGCTTATCTTGATCCCTGTATGCCGCAACGCCGCACTCTAACAGTCTTTGCTATTAAGAAAACAATTAATAGTAGACAAAATATCAGCACATTAAATGAACAAACGATAAGCACTGAACGGACGTACAAGAGCGCGACCCTGCGGCAGTTACGGAAAGCGGTTTTGCCTCATTAACCCGACGCGTAAGCGAGGGACGAACCTGCCACAGCGGCCTGCCAAACCTAGTTCCCTATCGCGTCGCCCAATCAAGGCCGCGCCAACCCAACTGACCTGCTACAGCACAAGCCAGGGGCAGTTTTCGCCTTTAAGGCAGGTTCGTCCCTCGCTTACGCGTCGGGTTCCAAATAGAGCGCGACTTCAAAACTTCGCGTGGGGTTACATGAAACGCTCTCCACTTCCATGAGCGTTCAAGGTGCTATCTTGACCGCCCACCTGCCATCCCGCCCTGAGCTCGGGCGATCCGGACAATTCTTCTCGAAGTGCCTGCAAGCCGACGGTCGCTCAGGATACTTCGTCTCGCACTGAGAATCGCGTCTCAAATTGCTCGTGCTGCGATGTCCGTAAGAGAGACGTCATGCCGCACCGCCGCTGGCTTCCGCCGCTCGGCACGCTTACACTCGGTGCATTCGATTGACCCAAAGCGGCGGGGCTCGATGGCTCCGCGAATCGATAGCCCGATCCAACCGGTATGAGAGGATGTTGATATGAATGTTGCGAGACGCGTTGCTGGAGCAGCAATCGCGGTGGCGCTGTTGGCGAGCGTGGTTTCCGCCGGCGATCCCGTGATTCTTGCCACGGGGTCAGCCGAGGAGCCCCCCAAGCAGCCCCAGGCAGCCGTGGCCGCCGATGGCGATGTGCATGTAGCCTACGGAGTGGGTCAGCAAGTTTACCACTGCCGTTCGAATGACGGTGGGCAATCGTTCGGCCCAGCCCGGGCAGCGTTCAGCGTCCCCAACATGTCGCTGGGCATGCGGCGAGGGCCGCGCATCGCCGCGACGGCCAAGACCATCGTCGTTAGCGCCATCGGCGGCGCGCAGGGTAAGGGGCGCGATGGCGACATCGTGGCTTGGCGCTCGAGCGATGATGGCCAGTCGTGGGAAGGCCCGGTGCGCGTCAACGATGTCGCCGCGTCGGCTCGCGAAGGTCTGCATGCGATGGCGGCCGGCCCAGACGATTCCGTCTGGTGCGTCTGGCTCGACCTGCGCAACAAGCGCACCGAGCTTTATGCTTCGCGTTCCACCGACGGCGGCCAGAGCTGGTCGAAGAACATCGTGGTCTATACGTCGCCCGAACGAAGCATCTGCGAATGCTGCCACCCGTCGATCGCCGTCGGCGACGGAGCAATTCATGTTTTGTTCCGCAACTCGCTGGCAGGCAACCGCGACATGTACCTTGCCACATCGGCCGACGGCCAGCATTTCAAAGCTCGACGACTCGGCACGGAACACTGGCCCCTGCAGGCCTGCCCGATGGACGGCGGGATGCTGAGCGTCGACGGCGATGGGCACGTTGCGACCGTCTGGCGTCGAGGCAATGTGGTTTACGCTACCAGCGGCGACGAGTCCGCTTATGTTTTGTTGGGTCGAGGCGAGCAACCGTGGTTGGCTTCGACCGGCAGCGACTCGATCGCCGTCTGGACCAGCGCTCGCCAAGGCGAACTGTTGACCACTCGGCTCTCGAACATCGAGCCGCGCTCGATTGCAGCCTTGGCAAGAGATCCGGTAATCGTCTCGTCGCCCGGGAAGCTCGGCCGCGCGGTCGTCGTCTGGGAATCCAAGCACGGCGACGATTTCACGATCGAAGCGACGACGATCGAACTCGGCCCAACCGGCTCGCAGGGCCAGTGAGCCCCGCGGCGCGAGAACTCCTTCACGTATCCAATGAGAGAATCGCGATGCGCATCGTTCGCTTTTGTCTGCTGCTGTCAGCCGTATGGTTATCGTTCAGTGTCGCAAGGGCCTTTGCGGCTGACGTGCCGGTCACGGACGCGAACTTGGTGAGCGGCTTGTCGCCGTACAACTGGATCTGCAAGGACGATTCGATCAGCAGCACCGTGTGCGGCGCGTCCTTGAGCGTCGCCTTCGAAGGAACCCGCACGGTGGCGATCAAGGTCGATACGAGCGGCGCGCCGTTCGAAGCTGCATCGCGATACCCGATTCTCGCCTGGCGGGTCAACGGAGGTGATCTTCGCAGCCATCAACTGGTGGCCGATGAGAAGAGCATCGTGCTCGCCGAAGGAGTCGCCGACCCGACGATCGAACTCTACATCAAAGGCATGTCTCCGTTTGAAGATCGCTGGTCGAGCGAGATCCCGTCCAACTCGGTGAAGATCACCGGATTTCAGGTCGACGATGGAGGCAAGACGCGAGCTTTGTCGCTTCCGGCCAAGGTGTGGCTCAACATCGGTGACTCGATCTTGTCGGGCGACGGGGCCGCCTATGCCGAAGGACAGGGGCGGCCCAAGAACGACCTCTGGCCCGAGTCGGACGATGGCCGGGCCAGCTACGGTTATCTGCTGGCCGAGCACTATGGCTATCGCGAGTCGCGCATCGCTTACGGTGGATATAACTGGAGCGGTGGGATGGCCAAGATCCCCGCCCTGACAAGGCTGATCGACTTTCGCTCGGAGCAGGTCAGCCGGCTAAGCGGCGACATGCTCCGTCCGGCCCCTTCGGTCGTCTTGATCAACCTCGGCACCAACGGTCGACCCAAGGAGCAAGCCGTCATCGATGCGCTCGAGAAGATTCGCGAGCGGGCCGGCGAAGAGGCGTTGATCATCGTGATGGTTCCGGTCTCCGGCGCGGCCCGAGCGGAAGTAACCAGCGCATTTGAAAAGTATCGTGCCGAGCACCGCGATGCCGATGCTCAGCTGCTCGACCTGGGGCCGCTCGAGTTCGCGACGTGCGACGGCGTGCATCCGACCGCTGCCGGCCACCGAAGCATCTATGAGGCGGCCCTGCCGGCGATCGATCGACTGCTAAAGCGATGAGCAGCGTCATGGCGAACTTCATTTGCACCACTTGCGGCACGCAGTACGCTGAGAGCGACCGACCGCCAGCTGCGTGCCCCATCTGCCAGGACGAGCGGCAGTATCTCAAGGTGACCGGCCAGCAGTGGACCACGCTCGACCAACTGCGGGTGACGCACCGGAACTCGATCCGCTTCGAGGAGCCGGGATTGATCGGCATCGGCGTCGAGCCGACGCTGGCGATCGGCCAGCGGGCGCTGCTCGTGCGGACAGCGAGCGGCAACGTGCTGTGGGACTGCGTGCCGCTGATCGATCCGGCGCTCGTCGAGATGGTTCAAGGGCTCGGCGGCCTCTCGGCCATCGCCATCTCGCATCCGCACTACTACAGCTCGATGGTCGAGTGGAGCCGAGCCTTCGGCGGCGCGCCGATCTACCTCCATGCAGCCGATCGGCAGTGGATCGAACGCCCTGACAAGGCGATCGAGCTTTGGGACGGCCCGACCAAATCGCTCGAGGGCGGCCTGACGCTGATCCACTGCGGCGGCCACTTCGAAGGCGGCACGATAATGCACTGGCCGGAGGCCGCTGGCGGCCGAGGAGCGTTGCTCACTGGCGACATCCTGCAAGTCGTCGCTGACCGCCAGCACGTCTCGTTCATGTACTCCTACCCCAACTACATTCCGCTCTCGGCCGCCGCCGTCGAGCGCATCGCCCAGGCGGTCACCCCCTTCACCTACGACCGCATCTACGGAGCCTTCTGGGACAGCGTCATTTCCCAAGACGCCCAGCCCGCCGTCGCCCGCTCCACCGCCCGCTACCTCCGTGCCATCAACAAAAAGGGGTCAGGACTCTTTTCGTAAAAGGGGTCAGGACTCTTTTTTGCTTGCGATGGGCACAGTTTGCCGACTTGTCGGGTGCTGCACATCAGAGGCCTGATCTGCTACGGTTGGGTTGGCAGGCTTTCTCTCGGCCTGAAAACTCGACCAAGCGTTTAAGTTGTCGTCAGCGCGAAGAGCGGGCAATCGTATGTGGTACATCAGGCCCTGATGTGACGGCAGCCGGCAAGACGGCCTGCATTCAACTCCTTCTCATCAAGCTCGCGAAGCGGCTCAAGAAGAAGAGCACGATAGGTACCGTCGGCCGACTTGCCGGGTGCTGCACATCAGGGGCAAGTGTCTTTCGCATTTCGCAGGCACAGTGCCAGCCTGCACCGCAGAACACGTCTTGCTCGGAAAGCGGTGTTCGCGCAGGTCTGGGCCTTCGCGCCTTGGCGAACGGTTTCATGCGAGCGGACCTGTGGTAAAGTGAGTGCCTAAACTTGAATAACCCGTGATTGCGTGTGAAGGGTGCAGCTAAATGGGTACATGGGGAACGAACTTGTACGGGAACGATCTCGCCCGAGATCAAAAAGCGACTCTTTCGTCTGTTCTCAAGCTGCCTTTCGAAACGTCGGCTCTAATCGAACTGCTGAAGGAGGCCTATCCGGGACCCAGCAGCGATTCTCAGGACGAAGAATACACAACCTTTTGGCT
>JBQCEI010000640.1:0-4331 GCA_051960375.1 Aureliella sp.
TGCGACGGTTGGAGCCTCCAGGTTGTCTCGGTAGACTGGCCCAGTCACTGGCTGTTCCTGACAACGCCCGGCCATTCCTTGTTCCAGGGAGACGGGGTCTCGTTTAAAATCGCCGAAGACGGCGTCAGCGAATACCGCGCGTCGGGGTTTTCCGATACTGGTCAGTCATTCGTGTTCGCCACGAGTTCGGACTTTCGGATGTACGCACGAAGCGGGGCATAACTAGGTCATGGCCTAACGCCCTCCGACACGCGCTACTTGACAGTCGACTCAATCCCTTCGGGCGCGGTTCTCACAATCGCTGCTGCAAGCGACCATCGATTAACAAGTCGATGGTGCGCCGCCCGGTTACCTTGGTCGTTCGTCCATCGAAGCCAAGCTTCTACCATGCTTCTGATTCGGAGTTTTAGATGCAATGTTCGCGATTACGATTCACGCTGAAGGATCGTAACGCCAGATGGACTGTGAGTGACATGCTCATCTGGACGACCTTTTTCGCCGCCAATGTAGCAAGCATCCGCTTGGGACACAGCTTCTGGCTGGCTATCGCTTGCGTGGCGTCATCGATTTTCATTGCAACGCGTTTGCGATGGAGACATGGATTTCACAGAGCATCGGCGCTTGTAGGCTCGTCTCTCGCGTCGCTACTTCTCTATGCCGGAGAAGGCGTGGCTGGTCCCTTGCTATTGGGCTGGCGCCCGACCGCGACGGCCGATCTAATTGCGCTGTTCATAGTTAGCGCAATTTTAGGCATACCACTGGCTGTTTTTGGGGCAGCTGCATCTTTTATGCTGTTCGTGGCGTTGGACAAAAGACGCTCGAGCTCCGAGACGGCCCTTTCCTCATAATTGAGGCGCCCCAGAAACACAGCGTTGCGAGTAAGAACTGAGATAGGTTAGGCTTTGGAATGGACTTTTCCCAATGGTACCGAGAGCTTGAGCAGGAGACGGAGGATGAGCTCTGGTGTATCTCGCTCAACTGCACTCCGGACTTCTCAACGTCCATATCCGAGTGGACATCGTTCTTGAGAAGAGTCGCAGAGATTCGGAGCCGTAAGGCGAGCGGGAAAGGTGCACGAACAACGTACGCCTGGCACGACGAACAGGCATGTCAACTACGTCTCGCGACCGCCGAATGCAATATCGACCAACTCCCATTTCGCTGTAAAGTTGACCTACAAGAATCCCCAGATTCCATCGTTGTGTCCTGGTTGAGCGTCCCTGACCACATACCTTGGGACGCGCTCGAGGAAGCGGATCAGTGCGAGCTCGAAGACGGGTCCGGCGTCCGCCCGATTCGAGTGTGGGCAATCCAAACTAGCGGAGCCTGACAATCGCATGCGCCGAAGCCGCGGACAATGCTTAGCGTGATCCAGGCTTAATGCAGGTCAGCAGAAGTCTTCCCATATTGAAAGCGGGTTCGATCCAAACCAGCAGCTCGACGCATCGTCGCGTGAGGACTTAAGATAGGAACACAGAGGCACAGAGGGTGCGGAGGAAGAAGCAAGCAGAGGCTCAGTGCCCTCTGTGCCTCTGTGTTTCAACGGTTCTGGCTCTCCGCCAACCGACATGTCACGCAACACTTCTGCACACGTGCTTATGCGTGTTTGAAAAGTAGGGCCCACGTCAGAGATCGAAGTGAAGCAATGAAACCGCCGCGAGGGCTTAAGATCATTGACGAGACTAACGGCGATGGACCGCCCGCCATGCCGGGCGACGTCGTGATGTTCGAGTACGAATGTCGCCTCAACCGTGGAGAGTTGATCGCAAGCTCCAAGCAATATGGACCGTACCAGTACCGCCTCGGTTCTCGCGACTGTGCTCCCGGAGTCGAGTTCGGGCTCATGGGAATGCGAAAGGGTGGGGTCAGAACCGTTCGCGTACCGCCTCATCTCACCTATGTTGATCGCCAAATCAACCCAGAGATTCCCACAGATGCGGTGCTCGTCTACACTCTTCGACGTATCTCGCTCGTTGACCCGCCGTGGGATGCGGATATGCGCCAGCGCTTGGATTGCTCTCAACTAAAGATCAGCCGCTAACGAAGCCATGCCCCCATGCCCGCGACCGGTGCTTACTCCAATGGCCAGCCACCGACACAGCCACACGCGCCGGTGTGGTAGTGGCCGGCGTTACGTCTTGATTTGAGGAACTCCACGTATCCTAAACCACCAGAACAAAAAAACGCGATTCTCCAACTTTGAGTACTCGATCGCGCTCATGCTGCTAGGCGTCGTCCTGGCGACGTTCATTCTTGGACATGGATGGGCACGAGCCAGTGGCGCGTCACACGTCACAGCGTGCGCTACCGGCCTTGGATGGGTGCTAGCGCATGCGGCCATTCTCGTTGTCCTAGGTTCGGTTTGCGCCGTTGTGGTTTCTCGCCATCGCCTACGCCAAGACTTTTTCGATGCGCTCTGCGGGTTTCTCGCGTCGTCGATCGTCGTTGAGTGGTTGTTGTTTGCTCTGGGCGGTATCATTGCGCTTGCCTGGGATGCTTTCCGAGCAATCGTCGGCTAACGGCACAGGTTCAATGCTCAACAGCAAAATGAGACGTCATCACCGACGCTCAAGACGCGACGACGCTACCAGACGCCGATAAACCTGAGCATTGATGCTAGATGCAGCGAACCAAGCGACCGACGTCAGCCCTCAAATACCTGTTACTGCATCGGCAGGCCAATGCCTGCGGGCGAGTTCACCGCCAGCGTTACCCGAAAGACCAAATGATCGACTCGCCCTACGATTACTGCCATCCCTCTTTCACCGACCAGCGCCAGTACGCGTTGGAACGAGCGGTGGTTGACACGGGGGACGGCCGAACCGACTCCACGGTGACTCTCACGTTTCGGCATTCAGCGACTGGCAACCGTCGACGGTTTCACTTCGTCGGGGTGGCTTTCGCATATGGTAGTATTTCGATGCTGACGCAGATTCGTGGATATCTGCCGGTTTACGTGTCGAGTCTCGATGGCAGACAACTCGACGGCTACGCCAGGATCGAAGTCGGCGATACCGATCCCGGAGAAGAATGGTTCTGGGCCGAATCCGTTTCAGAACTCGAGTGAGTTTGTTATTCCCCGAGGGGCGTTTGCTACTCGTACCTCTTCGGGATGCGCGATCCCAGGGCGGACCAACACGCTGCGTCCACCTCTGCGAAAAAGGGGGGCTTTCCTGATGGAGCGATACTCGCGCGGACTAGACGATCGTGAGCGTTAATGCAAAAGGACTGGGCTCTGCCGTGACTTCTAAGTTCGTCAAGATCGATGACGGCATCTTTACCGTATCCGAGGTTTTCACGCGCGATGAGTGCCTGGCGCTTATCGACCGCGCGGAGTCACTAGGTTTTGATGCTGCTTCCGTCCGCACCACGCACGGACCACAAATGCTCACGGAAATACGCAACAACGATCGCGTTGTCGTTCATGATCCCGATCTGGCCGGCCGTATGTGGAACCGCATCGCTCCGTTCCTTCCCGTCCTGGATGCATATGTTGCCTCGGGTGTTGATTCTCAACTCCGATTCTACCGGTACACTCCTGGTCAACAATTCAAACGTCACAAAGATGGTGCGGTCAGGAATGCGAGTGGTGACGTCAGCAAGCTTACCTACTTGATCTACCTGAACGACGACTGCCAGGGTGGCCAGACGATTTTCCGAGAATACCGCGATGAGAACGGTTCACGGGAAAAGATAGAATTCACGGTTACACCGACTGTCGGCACCGCGCTTTTGTTTCGCCATGAGCGCTGGCATGAAGGCGCGCCTGTGACGGCTGGATCGAAGTATGTCCTTCGCACCGATGTGTTCTACTCGCAGAAGAGCAAATAGCAAAACTGTGCACCGAAGAGGCCGACGGCGCGTGGCTGCATGGTGAGGAAGCGCAACTGACGAAGCCCTCAAGCACAGCCCGCGACGCCCTCAAGACGATACTTCGTCGCTTCACGCCTTCGCGGCCAATCGAAGTCTCTTTCGACCTCATGGGAAGGGGCGAAGACGCGGAGAGCTGACCGACAGGGCGAGAATGCCGGGGCTGAGCCTATGCGGCTCATCCCGAGCACTTCGTTACCGGCGCTCTCAAAGCGTGTGAGCTGACTAGCAACCGTTTGCGCTGCCTTGGACGACACGGCCGATGGAGTCGAAGGCAGCTGAGAAGGTTGGTAGGCTAACTGTGGGACGGCAGTCCTCTGCCGTCAGCACCCGCGCCAGCGGCCGACTGTGCCCGTCTTGCTCTTAGTTTTGGCCGCTTCGCGGCAAGAGAAAGAGATTTATGTGCACGCAAGCCCGCTTTACGGGGGGGGTATGGTAAAGTAAAAAAAAAAAACAAAAAA
>JBQCEI010000641.1:0-2450 GCA_051960375.1 Aureliella sp.
GTCGGTCGAGAGCCGACGTTTAGCCTGTTCACAGGACTGAAGCAATCGGAAGCGGGTCGAAGCATTCTCGCGAAGATCCACTTGATGTTCATCTAAGAACTGATCGGCGACATGGTCGAGCAACACCTGGTCCAAGTCGTCGCCGCCTAGGTGCGTGTCGCCTTTGCTGGTGAGCACTTCCACGACGCCCGCTTCCATGCGCACGATCGAGACATCGAACGTACCGCCGCCGAAGTCATAAACGACGATCCGTCTGGGATCGTGCTCGCCGGCGTGGTAAACAAGCGTGGCGGCGGTCGGTTCATTGATGATCCGCTCGACGGTCAGCCCCGCCAGTTCGCCCGCCTCGCGCGTCGCTTGCCGCTGGCTCTCGTCGAAGAAAGCCGGAACGGTAATTACAGCTCGCGTCACCGCGCGACCGAGCGCGCGGCTGGCGCGATCCTTCAGCCGGCGGAGGATCATGGCGCTGATCTCCGGCGGCGTGAACGACTCGTCGCCGAGTTGAACGGGATCCATGGTGCCCATCCGCCGCTTGATCGAGGCGATGGTGCGGTCGGGAAATGCGGCCAGTTGATTGCGGGCGACCACGCCGGTAATCAATTGCCCTTGTGCATTGAAGCCAACGATTGACGGCAGAAGTTTTTCGCCGTCTTCCTCAAGAACGACGGGCTTTCCATCGACGATGGCCGCTACGACGCTGTTGGTCGTTCCCAGGTCAATTCCTACGATCGGATCATTCGAGCCAGACATGTTGTTTCCGTTTTCCTGATTATTCCATTGTCTGCACGGGGGCCCCAGCCACTCTCACATCAGCGAATCGCAGAATAGTGTTCTTCCAGCGGTAGCACGGTGCCAGTTGCTCGGCGACATGCCCGGGCGGGTAATCGGGCGATTCGACCGTGCCGATCGCGTTCATCGTCGTTCCGTCAAAGGGCTGCCCCAGAACATCGATGCGCTCGAGCCCCTGCTCCTGCATGGCGTGCCGAAGCCGCGCCAGCACGAGGCTTAGTCCTTCGAGCGACGAGTCCTGAGTCGCCATGCTCCTGGCTCGGTGTTCCGAGCAAAACGTCAGGAGAGGTCGAGCCAGCCACCGCGCCAGGGCGTTCATGCCGTTAAAGTACTGCATCATCGCCTGATGATCAGCATCGGCGCGCGCCTGGCGATTCTTCTCGGCTTGGCCCAGGGCCTCGACTGCTCTAGTGAGTTGATGGTCGGTGTCGGCGATCAACTTCACCAGTTGTTTTGAATCCTGATTTTGGTCACTTGTCGCCGCTTCGGCTTGTGAAAGTCGCTTGGTTTCCAACTCTTCGAGTTTTTGCACTGCCGCTTGCACTTGCTCGACGAGTTGGCGGCTCTCTTTGGACTGGCCGCGCCATTCGTGGCGCATGGCGGTAAATGCCTCGACGATGTCGACCGCGCCGAACTGTGGCGGCTCGTCCTGCGGGGCCTGGTCCTGAGGGGATCGGGCGTCGAGGGACGGTTTGTCGGAGGATGGAAAGTCGAACGCCGATTCGCTCATGAGGTTTCCGTACTGCGATGGGACCTGCGGTCTGCGCGAAGAAACCGGACGCTACCGCGTGCCGGCTGATTAATTCCCAGGTGAAGGTGGCATATCCCGATTGCCCAGGCTGACGAGAAAGCCGACGGCCAGCTTGGGCGGGTTTCTCTTTTGTGCTTCGATGACATCGGTCCAGGCGGGCACTTCGTCATCCGGTGGCTCCATCAGTCGCTCGGCGACGATCAGCGGATCCTTGGTGGCTTCATAAGCGGCCCGGATCTCGCGAAACTTGTCGGGCTCGCGGTCGGGAGGATACTGCTTGACCAGCTCCAGGTAGCGCGCGCGAATCTCCGCTTCACTGGCCTGGCGAGGCAGACCGAGAACTTCCAAGGGATCGGGCGAAGCTGAAGTTGAGGTGCTCATCGGCGTCCTTCGCTTGAGAACAGGGAAAGGGCAATCAGCGCGTCAGCGCGGCACCGCATGGAGCCAGCGTCGCCAGCGAACGATCGAATCGACATGGGAAATTAAAACAAGAATTCCGATTCATCCTCGTCGTCATCATCATCTTCATCGTCATCATTATCTTGTCCGGCTCTGGCTCCAGCTCCGAAGATTTCGTCGAGCAGATCCGAGTCGAAGCCGAAACGGTTGCCTCCGCGTTCCTTGACCAATTCTTCCAGTTCGTCCGCTAGCTCGACAAACCAGTAGCGGTAGTAGGGATCGCGCTCCGACTTGGCGGCCTCGCGCAGCACAGGCCCTAAGCCCGCGTTCTCGTCTGCCGCCCCCCAGTTATATCTGGGTCTGAGTACCGCCTTGACTTGGGCGGCAACGAGCCGAGGGGTGCGGCGTACCTTGGGCTCGGAGAACCACGGAGGCAACTTCAAGGAATAGTTCTGTTCGAAGCAGCCGTGCTGCGAACACAACAGCACTGCAGCCTGAACTTCGGGGGCGT
>JBQCEI010000642.1:0-3766 GCA_051960375.1 Aureliella sp.
CCGAACATTCCCCAAAAAGAGTCCTGACCCCTTTTTTGCGGCCGGCTGCCGCTGACGTTTCCGCCACGTTTTTTGCACAAAAGACGCTGTGCGCGATCTTCTCTGAGCTAAGTAAACACAGCGAACAAGTGTGGATGGGTTGTAGGTCCAGTTGCGACGATTAATCGGTCGCGCCGAAAGGGGAAGAAAGCTATGGCGGGTTGCCCGGGTTGCGAAGTACTACCGAAACCGATTCCGGTCGCTGGTCAGTTGTTGATCTGGCCGCCGCTGGGTCATACGGGCCAAAAAATCGAAGCCTCGCTGCGCCAGCTCGGGAGCACGATCTGCGAGCCAGCCCAGCACTGCTTGGGAGTCGATATTACCGCCGAGCTGCTCGCCTGGATTCGCGACCAGTGGCCGAAGATGCTCAGCCAGGCCGAAGCGGCCGATTGCCGTTGCTTGATCCTGCCGCCAGGCACCGCGGTGAGTCTCGAACACTTCGGGCAGATGACGACGCTCGACACGCTGCTTGGGCGCATCTCGGGAAGTTGGCTGGTGGAGATGATCGCCGAGCGGCGGCTGCTGACGCATTTCCAACCGATCGTCTCGCTCGAAGATCCGCTCGAAGTCTTCGCGTATGAATGTCTCGTTCGCGGCCGCGGTGATCAGGGCGAACTGATCGCCCCGTGGATGCTGTATGATGCGGCGCGTCGCAGCAAAATGCTGTTCCATCTCGACCGCGCGGCTCGGCTTCGCCACATCCAATCGGCGAGCGAGCATTCGCTGAACACGCACATCTTCATCAACTTCAACCCGACATCGATCTACGATCCGGCCTTCTGCCTGCGCAGTACCGTGGCCGCGATCAACCACTCCAACATCGATCCGTCGCGATTCGTGTTCGAGGTGGTGGAAAGCGATGAGTTAACCGACCCCGATCGACTGCCGGAAATCCTGCGTTTCTATCGCGATGCCGGCTTTCAAGTGGCGCTGGACGACGTCGGAGCCGGGTTCAGCTCGCTCAATTTGCTAACCAAGCTGAAGCCGGACTATGTAAAGTTCGATATGGAGCTGATGCGCGGCATCGATCAAGACCCCTACAAGGCCAACATCGTCGCTAAGCTGCTCGAGGTCGCCAACGAGCTCGGAATCCGAACCATCGTCGAGGGCATCGAGACGGTCGGCGAGTGGCAATGGTCGGTCGCCCACGGAGCCCACTTCGCCCAAGGTTATCTCTTTGGCAAGCCCGCGCCTGCACCTCTGCCAAGCCTGCTCGAACCCGCCCCCGAACTAGCCTTGTAAAAAAGGGTCCAGGACTCTTTTCCGGAAAAGAGTCCTGACCCCTTTTTCGATCTTCGTGTGGCCAGAGAACTATTTTCGTATGTCATCTCGAGCACAGGCGTCTTCATGAACAAACGCATCGTTGCGATTTCCTGCCAAATGTTCAATGCCGCCGACGGTCCCCGATTCTCCGTCTGGAAGCAGGCATACGGGCTGAGGATGACCTTCGACAACGAGTGGCCGATTGAGACGATACTGATGGTTCCGCCCTATTACATTAGTTTGGTCACTTCGAGCGATGTGCTCGAAGAGACAAAGACGCGCGCTGGGGCGAGCTGGTTTCCCGGTGACGGGAATCTCGAGAATATTAAGAAAGCACAGGGGTATTGGATTCTGACTTATCCAACGGAGGATATAGGCCGAATCCTGAAGGCGAATCTGGGCTCGCTGCTCTACCTGCCGACGGTTGATGATTTGAATCAGGTTAAGGGGCTTCCCGATGCGGACCCATCGAATCTCATCGTAGCTATTCAAACACCGGTTCCGACTCAGCTCGAAGAGACTCGGGCGCTCATTTCCGAGCTCCGTATGAAGCTCGCTGAGAAGGGCTTTGCGCCAGATCTGATGTTGCTCCTGAGCTTCGGGCTGGACAACTCGTTGGCCGCCGAGCTGGCATCATTGCCCGAAGCCGAGGGCATCCTCCTGCTCGATCTCTTCCCCGGTGAATTTGCGGATTTTGCGCCTCGGTTCTTGCCGGTGAGGCAGTGGTAAGGGAAGCAGTATGGAGACGCTAACTTACTTTTTTACCGGAGAGGGCGCGGCGATGGGGCGGCAGAGAGGAGGGCGCGACTGCCTGCGCTCTTTGCATTTCCGCGGTAAAATCGATTGCTTATGCCCATCGGGTTGGTAGATCGAATCTAACTGCGGGAGCTTTTGCCATGCAAGCCACGCTGCATCGACGCTGTATCCACGTCGTCTCTTTTCTTCTTGCGCCGCTCATATGCAGTCTCCCTATAACGCCGGCGGCCCACGCACAGGTGGATGATAAACGATCTCCGCCCGCGCAGCCGGAGGTCCAAAAGAAGCTCGGCGAGCTCGAGGGAGAGCTGCGTGACTTGAAACGGAGCATCGGCAATTTAGAGCGCAAGCTGGATCGCTTGCTGACGGTTCCCAGCGATTTCTCTTCGGTGACCGTCCGAGTGCAGTCGGAAGCGGGAAAAGCGCTCGCCGGTTTCCAGGCAAGGCTCGTCGCGCAAGCCAAGGAGGGCAGATACATTTCCGTCAGCGGCACGAGCGACGAAAGCGGCGTGGCTATCGAGCGCACGGTGCCCTACGGCAAGTACCATCTGTCGCTCAAGGAGCCGAGCGGATGGTCGACGTACCTTAGCGATGTCGTGGTCGAAATCGGTAAGGACCTCGACCTTGCAGTGGTGGCTCCCGATCCGAGCGAGCGAGGAGAAATTGTGCTCGTTTCTCAGTTGCGGAAGGAGGCGTTTGCCGATCTCCCGTTCGGCGAACTGCAGGAGCGGGTCGGATCCGGCTATGCGATCCCCTACACGCCCGAGCCCTCCGAGCGAGAACAGCTCGAATCATTTCCGACCGTAGGCTACGGACTAAGCGCTGTGGGGGCTCGGGTGACGGTAAACGCAGTGCAACAACTTCGCCAGGTCGACGGCCAGAAAGTGATATGGCGATGGTCGGACCCCGAGAGCCGGAGCAGTGGCAATGCAGCGCTCGTGTTGACGCCTGAGGGCGTCTGGCGCTTGCATGGTCTGCAGTGGAAAATTGCGAATCCCCAAAAAGGCGGCCAGTTTTTTGGAAAGCTGGAAGCGAATCGACAGGTCGGTTTCCTTGCCACCGCGAAGGTCGAGCGACTAGGTAAATCTCATCGCGTCGAAGTTCCGCTCAAAGAAGTTGAAATCGTCGTCTCGGAACTTTTGGGAGAGGCGACGCCAGCGGTCGCAGAGTCGTTGGAGCAAACGAGCACGAACTCGATCTGGCTGAAAGTAAACCTTAAGAAAGACTCGCAGTGGTTGCCCAGGCTCTTTGATTTGCATCAGTGGGAGCAAGCCGCAGAAGGCAATGCGGTCCTCAAGCGATCGCTCGCGCTGCCGCCTGGGAAAGAAGTGGAAGTAGTGCTTGCCGCTCCCTGACGCTCACCGACAGAATCAATTCAGCTTAGCGTCGCTATCGACGCAGGTGTAAGTAGGCTAACACCGTGGCAGTTGCAAGGGCCGGCAAGTGACCGCGACCCTTCTTAACTTCACATTGGAACCGTTTCGAGCGTAGAAATATGACCACCGCGACTCAGGCGGAAGAGTTTGCACTAAGGTATTCAAGAAGCAATACGCGGCTCGTTTCCGCGCGCTGATCGAATCTGGCAGACCGTTGCAAAAAGCAACGTCCCGGAATCTGCTGGCCAACTCAGTGGTTTTCAGGCCCGAGTGTGTCGAGCCGGGAGCAAAAAAAAAAAAAATATAAAAAATAATCAAAAACAAATTAAAAA
>JBQCEI010000643.1:0-2289 GCA_051960375.1 Aureliella sp.
ATCATGCCGTCTTCGGTCACGGTCGAAGCGGCGGCGGTCAGCAGGGCTTGTAGCGGCGAGGCGGCGCCGGCGGGTTTCTGGCCGCCGATGCGGTAAGCGATGATGTAGCTGGCCCACTGGTCACCGACGGCCGGCACGAGCTCGTCGTAGAGCGCTTGCAGGTCGCTGCCATTGATGTTGATCCGCGGCGTGCCGTCGGAGGCGACGTTTTTCTCTTGGCTGTGGAGCGTCAGATACGGAACCCAACCCAAGGGGCCTGGCAACGAGGGCTGAGTGTCGCTGCCGCTGCCGCTGGCCGTGGGCAGGGGCATCGAACCGGGCATGGCTCCGGCCGGTGCGCCCATCAGCATCTGGCTCTGTTCACTTGCGTCGATGACGCCGTTGCGGTTTTGATCGTAGCCGAAGAGCAGCTGCGGCGTGACGCCGCGCACCAGCAGCAGTTGCTCGATCGAGGTGAGCGGGCCGTTGGCCGGTTTGTAGGCTGGCTGCATTTGCTGGTAGTAGTCGGCGTACTCGGCTCCGTAGGGACGCGGTTCATCATCGGCATCGATGAAGTCGAGGATCGCATCGGCGACGTCCTGCGTCATGCCCGGCAGCGCCATCAGCATCTTGGCAGCGAGATCTTGACCGGCGGCAGCGGCAAGCGCCGACAGTCCACCGGCTTGGCCACCGGAAGCTCCGCCGGCTGCGCCACCGAATCCACCGCCGCCAAAGCCACCACCAAAGCCGCCACCGTTGTTGCCATTGCCTCGGCCGTTGTTGCCGTTGCCGCCACCACCTCCATTGTTGCCGCCGCCAAAGTTGCCGCCACCGCCACCACCGCCGCCGTTATTGCCGCCTTGGTTCTGACCACCTTGGTTGTTTTGTCCCCCGGCGCCGCCGCCTCCGCCTTGTTGCTGCACTTGACCGCCATTGTTGCCTTGGCCGCCACCACCACCGCCATTATTTCCGCCACCTTGGCCGCCATTGTTCTGACCACCACCCTGGCCGCCGTTATTCTGGCCGCCGCGTCCGTTATTTTGGCCGCCGCCATTTTGCCCGCCGCCGAAGCCACCTTGGGCGCCGCCTGGGAAGCCGGCTCCACCGCCGCCGCTGCCGCCAGCGGAACCTGCGGCGCCGGCAGTGGCCGCCGACCTGGCCAGCTTATCGAGCTCGATCAAGGCGTTGAGGTTGAGCTTGGCCGATTCGTTTTGCAGGCCGTAGCGGATGCCGGCGATCGCGCCGCTTTGGTCGAGGCTCGGAGCGATCAGCGTCACGTTGCCGCGAAAGGTCGGATCGGTGCTCGGCACGATATTGAGCGCTTGGAACTTTTGCGGGTTATCCCACGAGCCGCCCATCTCGGTGCGAAGAGCATGCGGCGAGGCCGCGAAGAGCCGCGCGGCCTGGATGCCCGACTCGGCCATCATGCGCGCCTGGAAACGCTTGCTGTCCAGCCGCGAAGCCTCGTGAGCGATGAGCATCGAATCGGAGAAGTTCAGCGCCGCCAGCGAGAGCGTCGAGATGACCAGCAGCACCATGATCAGCAGAAAGCCGCGCTTGCGCGCCGGCGGCCTCCGAGAACCGAGGCAACGCGCGTGCGTCTGCAGCCGCTTCGAATTGCGATTTGGATTCATGTGCCTGCGCCTTCTTTTCGCGTAGCCCGGTCAGTCGCCGAACGGATCATCGCTGCCTGCTCCATCGCGAGCTTGCTCACAGCCCCATCGCTCCCATGCCGGCGGCGGCGTCGGCCGAGGAGGCGGTCGTCGCTTGCATCTGTGCTCCGGGGATGGCCACGGTTAGCGTGTAGACCTCGATCCCGTAAGCAGCCTGTTCTTCGTAGGGCATGGTGCTGATCGAGATCCCCGGCGTAACGATGCCCGCGCGCTTTTCTCCGCTCTTGGACTGCATCGCCAGGCTGATCTCGATCAGCAGCGGCAGACCCTGGGCCGATGAGTCCCAGTCGGTTAGCCACTGCGTGCCGTCGAAGTAGGAGAACTCGAGCGAAATCACTTCGGGGGCCACCAGATCGCCCGTGCGCATCAGCTGGTCGGACTGGCCGAGTTCTTCCGCATTGGACATGACGGCTCGATCGATCTCTCGCCGCACCAGCCCGCCGACCATGCCGCCATTGTCGGGCGTGCTCGTCACTTCGCTCATCGTATCGGAGACGCCCGTGTTGGTCGGAATTTGAACGAAGTAAGCCACGCTCTTGATGTCCCCCGGCACATCGGTCAGTTGGCCGCTGGCGATCGATTGCTGCTGAGCGATGTATTCATCGGGCCGCGGCAAACGGCTGACGTCGAGTGTGAG
>JBQCEI010000644.1:0-2604 GCA_051960375.1 Aureliella sp.
TCGGACAGCTGCGTAGTCCGTAGTCTTGTGGCCGGCTGTTCTGGGCCTCGTTCGCGTTCGCATCACCCTGTTATCCCTGGGATGCCAGAGTTCCTGCCCCAGCGCCGCTCGACGAGCGAGTTCAGCAATCTTACCAGCCGACCCCGGCGCGAAACTCGTAGGCTCAGGCATTGCAAGAGGAGGAGCCAGTTTTGTGAACAAACTAGAGACGATCATGGTTACACTTCAGCGAGCTTGAGCGACCGAGGCCAAACGAGCATTGTCGCACATTCGGCATCATCCGCACTGCGACGCGGCTCAGATTCGGGCAATAGGACCAAAGCTGCCTAATCTTTTAGCCCAACTCTGCAGGCTGGGACCGCCTGTGAGTCCGCGGCATCCCTTCTGGCCAGAGACTGCTATACCGGGGCAAATCTTTGTTCTGCCCGCCCACGCGCGACAAGGCAGGCACTGGAGAAACCGCGAGCGGCCGCTTCTGGCGCGGCCCACCGGAGGCAGAAGGCGGCTTTGTCGGCGCTGATCCGGTGGACGAAACTGGGATGCCGTTCACCGTCATGATGAGTTTTTCCGTCACCGGAGTGATCTTTTCTTCGTCGAGCTGACGATTGCGGGAGACGACTGCGACCCTGCGCGGCTGACTCGCTTCGGGCACGTTGACATGGAATTTATTCATGCAGTTGTCAGCTAGTCGCTGGTTGGCAAGGCGGAACCTGAGCACACCATCGCGCGTCTCTACCAGAAGGTGACTATCCGTGTCGTTCAGTGTTCCGCTGTCGTCGGGGTAGCAAAAGCCGCAAGCTCCATGCAGAGCGGGATAGATATAGCTCTGCAATTCGCCTCGAGGATCGTAATAGCCCTTGCCCAGCCGAGCTTGCCGGCTCCATAGGGCCAGCCAGCGCAAGCAGAATAGCCGCCAAGACACACAGACAAAGACTCGAGCGATCTCAGCGAGTAGATCGCAAATCATTCAATAGCCTTCCGCCCGACGCCTCGTCCGCCAAGTCGGTATACCAGTCATAAGCCCAGGCGAATTCAGCATTCGGATGCTCGATTTCGGACGCCCACTCATACGACTGTAGATCTTGGCTAGCGGCTTGATCTTCCTCGGCTAAGTTTTGCTCGCCTTCGCCCGACGGGCGCGAGTTCAGTTGATTGATGATTAGCAAGGCATCGAGCGGCGATACGTAGCCGTCTCCCGACGGGTCCAGGAAGTAAAAAGTGCTTGGCAACGGCGAAGGCATCGCACCCAGGGCTCGCGCGCCACTCGTGTTGAGATTGTTGATAATCAGCAGTGCATCTAGCGGCGAGATAAATTCGTCACCGTTGACATCCATCGCGTTGAGTTGGTTTTGGTGCTTCTGCGCGTGCACGCTCGTACCGGCCGCCATGGTCACTAGCAGCGAGCCGTTGGCCGCATGGTCGCGGTCCCCTGCCCCGCCGTCTTTCACCTGTACGGTCAGCTTACCGGTTTCGAATGCCGTGCCTGTGGCCGCTGATTCTGCGTAATACCAATGCGGCGCGGCGTTCTTGACAGTCACATCGTGGAGCAGGAACGTGTCGATTTCCGAAGCGTGCGAGCGCACCTCGATGGGCACTCCTTGCCCGCTCGTGACGTTATGGACTTCGAACGAGACCGCACCGCCGATCGCTCCAGCAAAAGCCGGTGCGGTCAGAACTTGCGGGTCGAGCAGTTGAACGTTTGCGAGCGTCGTGCCGCTTGGAACCGAGATGGTCAGCCCGCGACCGGACGCCGAATCGTGATACGAAGCGACATTGGCTTGTTGGCTGTCGGGCGTTCCATCCTGGTTGCCGTCGCCATTGCCGGGGGCTAAGGCTTCGATCGCATCGTCGATTCCGTCGCCGTCGGTGTCGGTCACCGTATCGTCATCGTGGAGCGTCACCGTCGATTGTTCCGCGCCGTCCAGTTTCGCTCCGCCGCCAGGCAGACGTAGCTCGACGGTGAATGTTTGGTCGTCTTCCACCAGCCGATCGTCGACGATGGGGATCAGCAACGTTTGTTCGGTTTCACCGTCGAGGAAAGTCAATTCTCCCGAGACGTGTTCGTAATCGTCCACTGCGACGGCCGTTCCTGGGGCGGTGACGTACTGGACCGTCACGGCGCCGGCGCTGCCGCCGGTGCGCACCACGCGCAAGCGAGCCCAACCATCATGCTCCGATGCTTCGACGGCATCGCTCGCGAAAGCGATCGCGCCGGCCGGTAGGGTGCTGAAGCTGCCTCCGGTTTCGGCGCTGCTGTTGTTACCCGCTTCGTCTTGAACCGTGATGCGAAAGCCGACGTCGCTCAAGCTGATATCCGCAGGCACCGGCCAGCTTGCCTGGCGGTCCGAAGGATCCAACTGCGCCAGAAGCTGATACGTAGCGCCGCCATCGAGCGTGATGAAGAGTTGTTGTCGGGCGACTCCGGTGTCTTCGGTAACGCTCCACGCCATTTCGAGGTTGGTACCGGCGACGAGCTTGTTCCCTTGTGAGAACTCGGTGAAGAAAACCTCGGGTGGCGAGGCGGAGCCGGTCGTGATCATTTGGGCAGAGGAAGGCAAGCTGAACCGGTGGTGCGTTGTCATCGTGCCGGGGTTCAGCGGATCT
>JBQCEI010000645.1:0-2446 GCA_051960375.1 Aureliella sp.
TTGCGTGCCGGCCGCGCCGCCTCAAGCAGGCGCAGCAACCACCATACCGGCCGTCGACCGCGAACGACTCAAGTCGATCAAACTGGGCGAGCACGCCGCGCTGGTGCTTCGCGATGATCTGCACGCCGAAGACGAGCTTCGCAAGCTGTGGCAGCAGATGGATGTCACGCTCGATATCGCCGAGCCGTTCCAGCGCATCGCCGAAGCGCTCGTCGAAGCCCACCCGGTGATGAAGGCCGCCTAACGTAACCCGAAGCGTAACCTTGGGAAACCAGCGCACTTCTGAGTGTGGCACTGGCTATGCCAGTGTCTTCTGCTTCGAAGTTGAAGCGTCCGATGGACCGGTAAAACGTTCCAGTGGCAAGCCAACTTCGGCGCAGAACTGTTGCAAGACAGTTCGCATTGGGAGGCGTTTGGGTCCTGAACGCGACAACTTCGAAAGAAGAGCCACTGGCATAGCCAGTGCCACCCGGAGCGCGGAGAGCGCGTCTGCACAGAGAAGGAGTTCGCATCGTGGATGTTCAATTGCTAAGCGAGCCGCTCGATGCCGAGCGCATCCATTCGCTCGACGTCGCGGCCTATGCGACCGGCTGGCAGGGGATGCTCAGCCGCACTCCGCAAGTCGACATCCTCTCGCAGTCGCCGACGAACTTGAGCGTCTCGGTGGTCCCTATCAAGCTGCAATCGCCTGCGCCTAAGACGATTGGCTTCTCGTTTCCCGAGTCGCCCAACTTCGGATTGCCGGCGGAAAAGAAAGAAGAGCCCGCCAAGGCGAAACAAACTGCGGGCGAGACTGCCGTCGAGGGCCAGCCAGGAGCCGATGCTCATCGCGCAAGCGCACCTTCCGAACGACGCACGCGGATTGCGCCGCCGATGGACCTGGTCAAACTCGAAGATCGCTTGTACTTCGTCCTCCAGCCGCCGCTGGAGTTGATGGTCGCCTCCGCGCAGCTCACCTTTCCGTTCCAGCCCTTCCCGTATCAGTTCGAAGGCATCGCGTTTCTATTCCCGCGCGAAACGGCAATCTTGGCCGACGAGATGGGGCTGGGCAAAACGATGCAAGCGATCACGACGGTTCGCATGTTGTTGCTCTCGGGACAACTGCGGAGCGTGCTGCTGATCTGTCCCAAACCGCTGGTGACCAACTGGGTGCGCGAGTTCCGGCAGTGGGCTCCTGAGATTCCGGTCGTCGTCGTCGAAGGGGATCAGGCCAAGCGCCAGTTCATGTGGAAGAAAGGGGCCGCGCCGGTCCGCATCGCCAACTATGAACTGATCATGCGCGATCGCGACTATGTCGACAATCCCGATCAACACTTCGACCTGGTGATCCTCGACGAAGCCCAGCGCATCAAGAATCGCAACGGCACGACCTCGGAGATCGTCCGCGCCATCCCGCGCTCGCGCTCGTGGGCGCTCACCGGCACGCCGATCGAGAACTCGGTCGACGACCTTGTCAACATTTTTGAATTTCTGCAGCCCGGCTACTTGCGCAGCGACATGCATTTAAAAAGCATCTCACAAGCGACGCGCGATTACATCCTGCGGCGCACCAAGGACAAGGTGCTGACCGAGATGCCTCCCAAAATGTTCCGCGACGAACAGCTCGATCTGACTCCCGCGCAGCACGACAGCTATCGCATCGCCGAAGAAGAAGGCGTTGTGCGGCTGACCAAGATGGGCGACACGGTGACGATTCAGCACGTCTTCGAACTGGTGCTGCGGCTCAAACAGATCTGCAACTTCGATCCGGCCAGCGGCTCAAGCTGCAAGCTCGAGCGGCTCGAAGCGGACCTCGAGGAAATCGCAGCCAGCGGCCAGAAGGCGATCGTCTTTAGTCAGTGGGTCGAAACGCTCGAGCGACTGAGCCAATCGCTTGAGCGGTTCGGCCCGCTGGAATACCATGGCCGCGTCCCGAGCCACAAACGCGACGGCATCATCTCGCAGTTCAAATCGGACCCGTCGAAACATCTCATTCTGATGAGCTACGGCGCGGGGAGCGTCGGGTTGAACCTGCAGTTCTGCCAGTACGTGTTTCTGTTCGATCGCTGGTGGAACCCGGCTGTCGAAGATCAAGCGGTCAATCGCGCCCACCGCATCGGCGCCGCCGGCCCGGTGACGGTAACGCGGATGATGGCCTCGGGTACGATCGAGCAGCGGATCCACGACGTGCTCGAAGAGAAGCGCGAGCTCTTCAACCAACTTTTCGCCGAAGCCGGCACGCCTCGCACCGTCGGCCTCACGCAGAAGGAGATCTTCGACCTCTTCGAACTCCGCATGCCCACGCCGGTTAAGAAAGCGGCGTAACACTTCTTGCTGAAGAGTTTTTACCGCGGAGGACACGGAGAGCGCGGAGGATACTCCCCGCTCTCCGCGTCCACCGCGGGAAAAAGGGAAGCGTAATGCGGCCCCAACTCGGTTTCGTGTTCGCAGAGCGGCAACGATTGAT
>JBQCEI010000646.1:0-2367 GCA_051960375.1 Aureliella sp.
GGCAGCAGTCAGAAAAACTCCCGACAAGCGGAGCAAGGCCGACCGCAAGTTGCTCGTCGACTATCGCACCAAGCAAGACGCCCAGATGAGCCAGCTGAATCGCCGAGTCGATAAGCTGCAAAAGCAATTGACCGCACTCGCTCCCGATACGACGCAGATCATGGTCGAGCTACCCGAGCCGCGAATGACGGCGATCTTCCAGCGCGGCGATTACCGCAAGACCGGCGAACCAGTGATTGCCGCCACGCCGGCGGTCCTGCATCCCATTCCCGAAGGCTCGCACGACCGACTGGCTTTGGCCCGCTGGCTGACTGCGCCCGAGAACCCGCTGGTCGCTCGCGTGACGGTGAATCGCTGGTGGGCCGAACTGTTCGGCCAAGGCATTGTCAGCACGGTCGAAGATTTCGGCATCAAAGGCGACCCGCCCACGCATCCCGAGCTGCTCGACTGGCTGGCGCTCGATCTGGTCGAAGGGGGCTGGTCGATGAAGCGTTGGCTAAAAACCGTCGTCCTTTCGGCGACTTACCAGCAGTCCTCGGATGTGAACGAAGAGCTGGAGGCGATCGATCCTCGCAATCATTTGCTCGCACGCGGTCCGCGTTTGCGCATGGATGCTGAAATGATCCGCGACAATGTGCTGGCCATTTCCGGTTTGCTCGATGCCGCTCGCTTTGGGCCGCCGATTCGGCCGTTCCAACCCGAGGGGATCTGGAGCAAAGTCGGCGGCACCGCCTACGCCTACGAACCGAGCCCTGTCGGCCAGCGCCATCGACGCGGCATCTACGTCGTCCTCAAACGCGGCACGCCCTATCCGAGCTTCATCAATTTCGATGCCACGGCGCGCCAGACATGCACGCTGCGTCGTTCGCGCACCAATACGCCACTGCAAGCTCTAACATTGCTGAACGATCCGGTCTACGTTGAAGCCGCGCAGGCGTTGGCCGCACGTGCCCAAAGCGAACTTGCCGGCGAGCCGTTCGATGCGAAGCTCGACGCACTGTTCCAGCTCTGCACCGCTCGCAAACCGAGCGATAGTGAGCACAGCGTGCTTAGCCAGTTGTACCGCGAGCAGCGCCAATCGAGCCTCGAGCGCACCAAGCCTGGCGATGGCGAGCAGGCTGAGCGCGATGCTTGGGTCAGCGTAGCCACCGTGCTGCTCAACTTGCACGAAACGATCACCAAGGATTGAAGTCATGCTGCGACGCGATTTGTTTCGATCGACCGGTTTGAGCCTGAGTGCCATCGCGCTGGCATCGTTGCTGGAAGGGGACGGCGTCCACGCGGCCGGGGCTGCGCGAGTGCCAGGCCGCGCGAAATACGTGATCTATCTGCACATGATCGGAGCTCCTTCTCATCTCGATCTATTCGATGAGAAACCGGAACTGGTCAAGCGCCACAACCAACCTTGTCCACCGGAAGTCACCAAGGACCGCGACTTCGCTTTCATCGGCAAGACCTCGACCTTGGCCGGCTCGCCTTGGAAGTTCGCCCAGCACGGAGCCAGCGGGCAGAAGTTGTCCGAATTGCTGCCGCATTTGGCCGGCGTCGCCGATGAACTGGCGATCGTGCACTCGCTGCACACCGAGGAGATCAACCACGCGCCTGCACAGATGTTTTTACACTCGGGCTTCGGCCGGGCTGGAAGACCAAGCTTCGGCGCCTGGGTCATGTATGGATTGGGCTCGGAGAATCAAGATTTGCCCGGCTACGTGGTGCTGCTGAGCGGTCCAGCCGGTGGCGCAGGGACGAATCTGTGGTCGAGCGGTTTTCTGCCGAGCGTCTATCAAGGGATTCAGTTCCGCTCGCAGGGAGATCCGGTGCTGTTTCTCACCAATCCCGATGGCGTGCAAGCCAGCGATCGACGGCGTCAACTCGATGCGCTCGCCAAGCTCAACGCCGAGCATCTATCCGTCACAGGGGATCGCGAGATCGAGACGCGCATCCATCAATACGAGATGGCCTTCCGCATGCAAGCCTCCGTGCCCGAGCTGATGAACATCGATGGAGAGACGAGCGAGACGCTCGAGCTCTACGGAGCAGCGCCCGGCAAGGCTTCGTTCGCGAACAATTGCTTGCTCGCGCGGCGGCTCATCGAGCGCGGCGTGCGGCTGGTGGAACTCTACGACGCCGACTGGGATCATCACTCCGGCATCGAAACGCGCCTGCCGCAAAAATGCAAAGAGACCGACCGGCCGATCGCAGCGCTGATCCAGGACTTGAAGCGCCGCGGCTTGCTCGATCAGACGCTGATCATTTGGGGCTCGGAATTCGGTCGCACGCCACTGCGTCAAGGAGGCAACGCCAGCGATAAAGGTTTATCCGGCCGCGACCATCACAAAGACGCATTCACCATGTGGCTGTGCGGCG
>JBQCEI010000647.1:0-2084 GCA_051960375.1 Aureliella sp.
GCGCGAGCTCGCGGCAGTCGCTCGAGCTTGCCCGAGATTTCCCACTTGCCGTCGAAGTATTGTCCGATCTCCTTGCAGACCGCTTCCAAAATCCAGCCGCGGCTCTTGTCGGGAATGACCATGCACAGATCGAGCGCGGGCTGGCGATGCCGCTGAAAGGGGCGCAGGATGCTCTGCGTCATGCCGGAGGCTCGATAGGCGGCTTCGTCCTTGGAGTAGCCGACGCTCTGGATGCCGATCTTGGCCAGCTTGAGCGCCTGCGTCCGCAACTGCATCGAGAGTTTTTGCGGAGCGGGCTTCTTAGCCTTGCTCTTGTTTTTGTTCTTGTCACTCATCTCTGTCCCTCCGCGCTCTCCGCGTCCTCCGCGGTAAAAAAACTAGCTCATCAAGGAGTTTTGCGGCTACCGCACTTGTCTTCCGGCTTGTGTGCCACTGGCCTTAGCCAGTGTCTTCACTCTCGAAGTTAAAAGCGGACAAGAAGAGCCATTTGTTCTAAGGCCATGGAGCCCTTAATAAAAGGAAGGGCGTCTTGAACGTTGCTTGCCGTTGGAAACTGATTTCTTCGTCGCGTTTCACACTTCGAAAGGGAAGACACTGGCTAAGGCCAGTGGCACACAAACGCACCAAAACTCGAGAGGAACGAAAAAACTAAGCCGCAACCCGCCCGGAGCGCATCCGCCGCACATGGCGTGTCAAGCGCAGCAAGTCATCCTCGTGCCGCTGGCGGAGCTGCTGCCACTTCGGAGCGAAGTAGCGTCTCACATTTCTCGAGCCGAACCCCAATTCGCAGCGCTGGCCGTACAGCAGCTCGAGCGAGATGCACGCACTGCTGCTGCACACGACGCTCGTCACCGGAGCGACGCGCGGATTGGATGCGAAGTAGCGCACGAAGATCGATTCAAAGGGGACATAGAACGTCCACGGATCGGTGAGCGTGACGACGCGGTGAAACGACTTGGCCGCTTCCTGCTGGAGGACGGCGATCTTTTCGACCGAATCGCGCGGGTGCGGTTTGATCACCAGCACGGCTCGCGAATCGTGTTGCTCGCGGCGGACCATGTCGAGGCAACATTTGACTTCGCCGTCGAGCGTCATCCGTTTGGTTTCGGAGAAGTTCGATGTCAGCAGCACGATCGCTTGCGGCGCGCCGTGAAGAGCCGACTCGAGGGCGGCGCAAGTGTCGCCCGCTTTCACGGCAAGGCTCTCGGCGAAGATTTCGAAGAGGTTGGCAAAGTCGCTCGCCTCGAGCTGCTCAAAACGCTCGAGCTTTTGATCGAATTGGTTGGCCAGCAGCAGATAATGCTTGTCGAAAGCCACTGCATGCTTCTTCGACTTCATCGGCACCGGCGTGGGAGGTGCCGGCACCGGTTTGCCAAGCGCTTTCTTCCAACGGCGGCGGAGCCACAGTTCGAAGCGGCGGCCAGCCGATCGCAGTCCGACCGCTTCTTCGCTGGCCGGCGTGTAATATTCGGCGGTGAAGTTGAGCGCGATGCCATCGCCGTAGCAGGCCTTCTCCGCTGGTGCATACGAGCGGCTGAGCAGGTTGTTGATGAAGAGCATGTTCTGCCCGAGCAACAACTCGTCGCAGTGATCGAAGCCGAGCGTCTGCCGCAGCGCGGAAATCGCTCCGTCCCAGCCGCCCTCTTTCAGCGCAGCTTGCAAGCGGAGCATTTCATGCAGCGGCAGATAGTGCATCGAAGCCCAGTCATCGCACTGCTCGGCCAGCGAGTACAGGCAAGCCGCAAAGTCGCTCGCCTGATCGCCCGGCGAACTGAGGTCGTGAACGATCAGATGGTTTTCAGCCCGATCGAGCCCTTTCTGCCTCGCGGAGGTGCGCATGGCGGCCACCGCCGAGGCGAGCTGAACCGCGCCTTGCACCGCCACCACGCGGCGAAAGCCAGCCGCTGTGCCATCGCCGCCCGTCGGCCACGCGTGCAAAGCGGGTTGGAAAGAACTCATCGGTATCTCCTAAATCTTGTAACCCGACGCGTAAACAAAGGACGAAACACCCCAAACCGCCCCCATGAAAATTTTTTATTATTTTATTATTTGTGTTTTATAATATTAAAAACCAAAACAAAAAA